>JAVVFK010000074.1:8315-10071 GCA_032251015.1 Elusimicrobiales bacterium | reverse complement strand
CTCGAAGGTGACGCCCTCCGCCGGACACTCCTTGAGTACGCCGAGAAAATTGATAATGGCGTCGGGGCGATGCTCCTCGACCACCGCGGCCAGGTCCTCCATGAACCGGGTCCCGTAAGAGCGCAGGTCCGGGGGGAGCGAGGACGGCGTCCGCGAGGGTATGACCAGCTCATGACGCCCGGCCAGCAGCCGCGCCACCGCGCCGCCGAAAAATCCGCCGCCGCCCGCCAGAAGGACTTTCATATCACCGATTCTACAACATTTAGCGCGGCCCGCTTAAAAACCGGCGTATTTTGATAAAATTGGGATATCGATATGGATAATTACGCGGCGACGCTGATAGTGGCCGGCTTCGGCCTGGCGGTAGCGGGGGGGATGACGATACTCGCCATACTCCTGGGCCCGCGCAGCCGCGGCGCGGTCAAGGACCAGCCTTTCGAATGCGGCATGCCGGCGGCGCAGAAGTCCGCCGCGGCCATCCCCGTCAATTTCTACCTCGTCGCCATACTCTTCGTCATGTTCGACATAGAGATAGTCTTCCTCTACCCCTGGGCCGTCTCTTTCCGCCAGCTCGGTCCCGGCGCGCTGGGCGCCATGGCCGCTTTCATCCTGGTGCTGGGCGCCGGCCTGGTCTACGCCGTGCGGAGAGGAGCCCTCGAATGGGACTAGAGACCCTCTTCGGCAATTCCTTCCTCACCACCCGCCTCGACGAGGCGATAAACTGGGGGCGCAAGTACTCCTTCTTCCAGTACCCTTTCGTCACCGCCTGCTGCGGCATGGAGTTCATGTCCGCCTGGGCCTCCACCTACGACATATCCCGCTTCGGCGCCGAGTACCCGCGGTTCTCGCCGCGCCAGGCCGACGTGCTCTTCGTGGTCGGCACGGTCAACGAGAAACTTGCCCCCGTGCTAAAGCGCGTCTACGACCAGATGTGCGAGCCCAAGTGGGTCGTCTCTTTCGGCGTTTGCGCCACCTCCGGCGGCTTCTACGACAATTATGCCACCGTGCAGGGCATAGACAAGATCATCCCCGTCGATATCTACATCCCCGGCTGCCCCCCGCGACCCGAGGCCGTCCTGGACGCGCTGATCAAACTGCAGGAAAAAGTCTCTAAAGAATCCGTGCTGGACAAGAAACATGCCCGTTGAGAACCTCCTGGAGACGCTGAAGGCTAAATTCGGGGACAAGGTCCTTGAAACGCATTCTTTCCGAGGCGACGACACCGCCGTCATAGCGCCCGAAGCCTGGCTGGAGACCGCCTCCTTCTTGAAGAACGAACTGGGCTTTGATTTCCTCATGGACCTGGCCGGCGCCGACTACCTGCCGCGAGAGCCCAGGTTCGAGGTCGTCTGCCACTTCTACAACTCCAGGACCAACCGCCGCCTGCGCCTCAAGTCCCTCCTACCCGGCGCCGGGCCGGAGATAGCTTCGCTGACCGGCCTCTGGCTCTCCGCCGACTGGTTCGAGCGCGAGGCCTGGGATATGTACGGCATAGATTTCAAGGGCCATCCCGACCTGCGCCGCCTGCTCATGTACGACTCTTTCGAGGGCCACCCCCTGCGCAAGGATTACCCGCTCAAAGGCCGCCAGCCGAGGATAGACCATGCGGATTGAGGGCAAAAGTTCACAAGTGATGTGGCGGAACAACTTTACGGACAGTAAGAATCGGGACGCAACTATCAATAGTGAAATCCACCGAAGCGGACCCTGGGGTTCCCTGCATTGTCCCCTCGGAATTGCGCGTGATTTCGGAAAC
>JAVVFK010000074.1:0-8305 GCA_032251015.1 Elusimicrobiales bacterium | reverse complement strand
TTGGTACCAGTTATAAACGGGGCATTTCATAGCTAAAAAGCATATAAATCATGCACAGCAAACCCGGAAGAGCCGAAAAGGTGATGATAGATGAGCTGCACCAGCCATTCGAAATTGGTCCACGGTTCCCCCGCCATGGTCCACGACAGGAAATCCGCGCGTATCAGCGCGCCGGTCTCCGCCATCCGGCGGCCGGCCGAGAGATGCCAGAAAATATCGGGATTGTTCACCGCCGGCAGCAGCGGCGGCAGCGCCAGCAGCGCGGCGAAGAGCGCGAGCACCCGGTGGCGGCTCAAAATCGCTTCCTAACAGTTATCTTCTGCGCGCTGCCAAGCTCACCGTAGGGCGTAAGCGCATAGTCCAGCGAGGCCCCCGCCAGGTTGACGCCCGCGCCGGCGGAAAAGCCGCGGTTGTCGTCCGCCGCCGTGGTTCGCCCGGCGAGATACCCGGCCCGCAGCGACAGCGCCGGCAAGAGCGCGTACTCGCTTCCGATACTCAGCACCGTGCGGTCGTCGTGCACCAGGCGCGTAACGTCCGCGCTCAGACCGAAGCCCGGCACTATATGCGCCAATGCGCCGACCGATACCGCCAGCGGCAGCGGGTCCGCCTGGTCCAGGTACTTAAGCCCCGGTCCGATATTGCGCGCCGCCAGACCCAGCGTCACCCGGCCCAGTCCCGCCGACACGCCCAGGTCGGCCGCGAAAGTGGCGGCGTTCTCGCCGCCGAGCGAGCTGGCGATGTATTTCACGCCCGCGCCCAGGCCGAGTCCTTTGACCCGGCCCGCCAGGTTCAGCGACACGGCCTGATCGGTATTTGAAAAACTGCCCGCCACCGCGCCTGACGCGTCGCGAGCGGTCATCTCGCCGGCGGCGAAACGGCTATATCCCACGCCAGCGCGCAGATTCTTGAGCGGGAAGGCCACCGCCGCGAAGTCATGCGACGATTCCATCAGCCACCGCGTATGGCTTAAAGCCGCCTCCACGCCGCCGCCCCCCAGCAGGCCCGCCGGATTATAGCCTATCGAACCCGCCCCGTCGGCAGCCGCTGTATAGGCCGAACCCATTCCCACTGCCCGGGCGGATACGTCTATATTAAGAAACTGCGCCCCGCTGGACGCGGCGTAAGCTCCGCAGGCCGGGAGGAACATCGCTATGGTCAGTATGGTCTTTGTCATGGCGTTCACCTCACCACCGCGAATTTGCCGCGCGCTTTAAGTTTGGCGCCCGCGCGCTCGGCTTCGACGGTGAAGTAGTACACCCCGCTGGCTATATGCCCGTCCCAGGCGTATTCGTAAGCGTATATCGGGCTTGTCACCTGCGGCGGACCCGTAAGCGTGCGTTCATGCACCAGCGAGCCGGCCACACTGTAGACCTTAAGTTCCACCTTGTCGGCCAGGCCGAATTCGAGGTGGAAGATGGGGGCCGCGCCGCCCTTGGCCGGGTTGGGATAAACGTATACTTCGCCCAACCTGAATGCGGTCGACGGGGACAGCGGCGCCATGAACGCGGGATTATAGCCCCCGCCCGGCACGTAGAACTCCAGGGGGTCGGCCTGGTACTGCCCGCGCGACACTATCACCGTATGCGTGCCCACGCCCAGCTCGGCCGGGATTGTCCCGTTTATCCGGCCGTCGGTCCACAGGCTCAGGGAACCCGGCAGGCCGCCCACCAGCACCCGCGCGATGACCGCATCATAGGGACCGAAGCCCGTGCCGAAGACGCTGAACGTCGTTCCCGGCTGGCCGGAAACCGGCGTCATGCTCGATACCGACGGCTCCACTATGGTCATACTGGAAGCCTGCGACTGCGCGACGCCGCCGTTGAAGCTGCGCCGCACAAGCACGGGATACTCGCCTTCGCCCAGCGCCGGCAGCTTGCCCTTTATCTGCGTATCTGTCCATAGGGTCAGCTGCGCCGTGGCGCCGCCGATTAGCGCCTCCGACCTGCCCGCGACATAGTTGCCGAAGTTGTACCCCGTCAGCGTGAACGGCGCGAGCACCGCCGCCGGCGACGGCGACACCGCCGTCAGTATCGGGTCGGCCAGCTCGAAGCTCAACGCCTGCGATCGCGACACGCCGCCATTAAAGGCCCGCTCGACCAGCACTTCATGCGTGCCGGGGTCTATTGTGCCGGGCACCGTGCCCTTGATCTGGCCGTCCGTCCACAGCGTAAGCGGGCAGGTAGTGCCGCCGATCAGGACTTTCGCGCGGTTGGCCACATAGTTGCCGAAGCCGGACCCCGTCAGCGTGAACGGCAGACCTATCGGTCCCGACGAGGGCGCGACCGCGGCAAGTTCCGGCACGGTCAGCGTGAACGGCAAAGGCTGCGATGACACCAGCCCGCCGTTGAGCTGACGCTCCACTACGACTTCATGCGCGCCCGGCTCTATAGTTCCGGGCACGGCGCCTTTTATCTGGCTGTCGGTCCACAAGGTCAGCGGGGCCGTGGTCCCGCCGATGAGCACCCGCGTCCACCCCGCCGAATAATTACCGAATCCAGTGCCGTATATAGTGAAAGGCATACCTATGGGTCCGGCGACCGGCGTCATGCTGGCCGCGTCCACCGCCAGCACCGTAAACGACATCGCCGGGCTGTGCATCACACCGCCGTCGGCGGTTTTCCGTTCTACCAGCACGGGGTACTGGCCCGTCGACAATCCGCCGGGCACGGTGCCCTTTATCTGCGTATCCGTCCACAAGGTCAGCGGGCAGGTCGCGCCCCCTATCAGCACCGTAGTGAAATTAGCGACGTAATTCCCGAACCCCGAGCCGCCGATCGTAAACGGCATACCTATCGGCCCCGACGAGGGCGCTATCCAGTCGGCTTCCATGTCGCGCAGGTCGAAGGACACCGGCGCGGATTGGACCAGCCCACCATTGAGCGCGCGCTCAACGACAACTTCATGTGCGCCGGGCGCGATAGTGCCGGGAATGGCCCCCTTGATCTGCGTATCGGTCCACAAGGTCAGCGGGCAGGTGGCGCCGCCTATCAGAACGCGGGTATAGTTGGCCACGTAATTGCCAAAGCCGGCCCCCGCCAGCGTGAACGGCAGGCCTATCGGCCCCGACGAGGGCGCGATATCGGCCAGGGCCGGCACGACGACGGTGAATGAAGAAGTTTCAGCCAGTACTTCGGCCCCGCGCATCACGACGACGGGATGTTCACCCGCCGCCAGCGTGCCGGGCACCGTGCCTTTTATCTGCGTATCGGTCCACAGCGTCAGCGGAGCCGCAGATTCGCCTATCAGCACCACCGTAATGCCCGCCGAATAAGTCCCGAACCCTTCGCCCGTTATAGTGAACGGCATACCTATCGGCCCGGAGGAAATCGAGATGGCGGCCTCCGCCGCCGCGCCCGACGAGGGCACGACCGTGAAATGCGCCGTTCTCACCGCCGAGGCGTTCCCCACCCGGTCGTGGGCCAGGTAATAGACCGTATGCGTGCCGGGCGTCAGCGTGAACGGGCCCTCGTAGCCCGAATTTCCGCAGATGCCTCGCGGGCCGCCCTCTTCGTCGTCATCCTCCCCTTCTTCACCGTCGCCTTCTTCCTCCGGCGGGCAGCTCTCGAAAGTTACGTCTATGAGATACTCGGCCTCGTCGAGGCCCGAAGTCACGCCGCCCGAGACCGGGTCGAAGGCCTCCAGGGTTATGGAAGAGCCCTCCACCAGGAACGACGCGCCGCCGTCCGGCACGGCCGCGCCGGCGGCCAGCAGCGCTGCCACCGGCGCTGTGCCGTCGGAACGTACCGTGCGGCTCTTAAGCGCTTCCTCGTTGCCGAGCCTGTCCACGCTGAAATAGTGGACCGAGCGTTCGCCTTCGGCGAGGAAGAAAGGCGCGCGGTAATACGGATTGGCGCAGGTGCCGGGCGCGGCCAGTGGATCTTTGGCCGCCGACAGGCAGGCCGGGGTAGGCTCAACGTCGACCAGGTAATAGGTCGTGGCCACGCCGGACCGCTCCTCATTCAGCGGAAAATCGACGGCCCGCAGTTCCGCCGCGGAGCCGCTGGAAAGGTACACCACGCCGTCTTCCTCGTACCAGTCGCCGGCGGAGGCCAGCGCCGTGGACGGCGGCTCCGTGTCGGCGTAAGGCACCACCAGCGCGAACGGCGAGGCGTGCGCCACCGAGCAGCTCACCCACCCGTCGGCGCGCCCCGATGTCACTTTCACCCACTGCCCCGCGTCGTAGTGGTAGATGTCGGCGTTGGCGGTCTGCTCGGCCGAGAGCCCCTCCGGCAGGCGGAAACTTATCCTGAGCTCGCCCGCGTACTGCGCCGTCACTTTGATGTCGTAGACCTCGTTGGAATCGGCCAGACGATAGCCCGGTATGCGCGGATCATACCCAACGCGCGAGAGCGTTATCGAACCCGGCGCGGTTATCTGCGCCACCTCCACCCGCGCCACGCCGATCTCCGCGGCCATATCGAACCCCGCGTCTATCCACTGGGTCTCGATCTGCCCGCCGATGCCGACATTCGTCCATGCCAGACGGGCGCTGAAGACGCCGTTGTGCTGGACCGCTTCTTCCCCGCAGAGATATTCTCCCGGGGTCCCCACCGCGCTTATCGTCACGGTGGAGTACCTCGGCAGGTATATCCCGGACGCGCGCGCCAGTTCCACGCCGTCCTTCAAGTGATAAAGCGTGACGCCCGTCTCCGGGGTATAGCCCAGTTCCACCGGGTATTCGCCGGTCCAGCCCGCCGTGCCTGGCCCTTCCACGGGTACGCCGTCGAGATATTCCCGCGCGCGGGCGGTAGCCTGCACCAGAACTTCGCTGTACTGCGGCGGCGTGATAGTGGCGCAGCCGGGCAGCGCGAAGGAGATGCCGTGGTTCTCCGCCACGTATATGCCAGTCGGGGACGCCGGCAGGCCGTTGTGCCGGCTGCTCAGCGGCAGTTCAAAAACATGATCGTTCTTGAGCAGCACGGTAAAATAGCTCTGCGGGTTCGACGCGCGGTCGTGGCCGATGAAGGCGTATTCCAGCCACTCGCCGGTCGTGGCCGGGCCCGCCAGGCCGGGGAAGACCTGCTCACGGCGCTCGTCGCCCGGCGGCCAGGATGGGCCCGCGTAATCTTCCGCCTGCGGGAAGGCCGCAGCGCCGGGATTGAGCAGTATCTCCGGACCCGCGCCTATCCCCGCCACCGTGTCCACCATCACCGCGTACGCGTCCAGGCTGAAGCCGCCCGCCGCCGGCCACACCTTCATCCGCTCCAGGTAGACCTGCGGCGGGTGACGGTCGATATGGAAATACGCGGTGGTGATATTAGAGAGCCGGTCCCCGGCGGTCAGGTAATAATCGGCGCCGTCATGTTCAAAATAAGGGGATAGAGTCGCGATCGGCACGTCGGGAGGGAACTCCACGGCGATAAGCGCTTCGGGCGCGCTCTCTCGGAACAGCGAGAAGTCCTTTATCCCGGAGCCCCATTCCTCCACGCGGAACGTAGGCGTGGACGCGTGGCGGAACCAGGGGGTGCCTTCGCGGGTGTTGCTCCCCGTCACCGCCAGCGACATCCCGCCGGGCAGCAGCGGCATATAGACCGTCGGCGGCTCCGTGTCGTCGGAGAGCCGCAAGACGTGGACCATGTCGGGACCGGCGTATGCCTCCTCGATGGAAAGCCGCGCCGGTTCGAAAACCTCCAGCCCCCGTGCGAGCGAAACCCCTTCGTTTTCGGTCAGGTCGCGCGAGGCTATCCATAAATTAAGGTCGGCGGGCAGGTCGCCGCCATCCGGGACGGTGAAACTTCCGTCAAACACCCGCCCTTCGCCGCCGGCGACGGCGGCGACCGGTATGCCGCCTTCGATGCCGGACGCATTTACAATGACGGAATCGAGAGGCTCGCCGAATGTCAGCGTGAGTGTGTACATCCCCCCAGGGGACAGCGCCTTGTCTGTCCCCTTCAGCAGTTTGTAGCCCGTGACCGGATCGCCCAGCGGCGTCCACTGCGCGGAATAGAAAACCTCGCCCTCCCCGTCCTTCACCTGCACCGCCTGTGCGTAAGGTCTACGGTCAATAGTGAAATCCACCGAAGCGGACCCTGGGGTTCCCTGCATTGTCCCCTCGGAATTGCGCGTGATTTCGGAAACCGGATTTATAGTTGTTTTTGTTACGGGCAGCAGAAGAAGAGCGTTCCCGGCCAGGTCGGCCGCGTTGACCGTCATGGTGCGGAGACCCTCCTGCGGGGAATTATTGCCCACGGTAAAATTGGCGCTAAAATTCTTCTGATTCCCGGCGGGGTCGCTGGAGGCAAGCGTCAGGGTGCCCTCATAGGTGTTTATCGCGACCGTGGGAGTCATCACCGGCTCGCTGAACCTCAAATTTATCGTATAGGTCCCGTCGCTTAACGCCTCGTTAGGCGAGGGGACGGATTTCTCCAGGGTGGTTCCGTTAAGATTCCACGTGTGCAGATACTTTGTTATCCCGTCGGAGTTCTTAATCTCGGCCCGCTCAAGGAAAGGCCGGAAGTTGTCCACAATAATGCTTTTCTTAGCTTGGCTGGAACTGTCGGAGTTTCCGTTCTTATCTCGTGCTATGGTTTTAAAACCATATGATCCATCCTTAAACCTGGCGGCAGAATTTACAACAGCATCTTCATTCAGTGCCCCGCCATTTTTTTGTTTAGTATTCCAATACTGGGCGGAATCCTGCCCGGTATGCGTTACGATGTAGTAAAGTTCGTGCTGGTCGCTCTTACAAGTTGAATCTGTTGAGAAAACATCCCCCAATTTCTCAACGGCGGGCAGTTGTCCGGCAAATTCGACAAGCCATTGCTCGGACACCGGAGAAACCCCGACTGGGGTTTCCGGGATTTCATATCCAATTTTGTAGATACCGGGCTTCGCGCTGCCGGCGTCGCCAATAATATCGGAAACACGCGAAACCACATTAATCTTATCCCATACAATGGTCTTGCCCGGATAAGTTTCACTGTCAGAAAAATATTTTGTCCCGGTCACGTTGCGAATCCAAAACCCTTCCACAGTCGGCGCGACAGCGTCCTCCCGCGAGAATAAATTCAACGGATTATCAACATGATTTTGCGATTGATCAGATACTGAGAAATGCAAGTGGTTAAACTCTCCATAAAATTGCCCAACAACAGCGATAGTGTCTCCAGCGACCACGAGTGTTCCAACAGTTATCGGATTTGAGATGTGCGCATAATTGTGCGCCAAGCCATCCGCAACATCCACCCATATTTGATCCTGAGCGTCGCTGACCCATGTTACTATTCCATTTGCGGCAGCATACACCGGCGTTCCCGAAGATGCTTGGATGTCAATTCCAGAATGAAACCCCCATTCGGTGTCACCTCGATAATCCCCATACGCACCGGTAACTTTGTTTGAAGAGGCGGGCCATACTGCGGCGTGACTCTGGAGCGTAAGCCCGAATGCCACAGCAGAGAAAATAAAGCCGAATCTTCCCATGAATAAGCTCCTCATAATTAGTTCCCTCTTTGCTTTTGTGGGCGAATATTCCCTTGCAAGTTTTCATATTTTTTAACAGTTTTATCTGGTCCCCCTCGTTTTACCGCAATTTCTTCAAGATCAAATTCCTTGCCGTCAGAAGACATTCTTTTTACACGCAACATTCCTTTATAAGAGTGGCTCCATTTGATTTTCCCGGCTTTATCCATCATAACCAGATTGTCTTCGTCGTAAGACACAGGGAAAGATACGGCTATCCATTCCGCATCATCTGATATGGCGATGTCTCTAAAATATTTACCTTGGGCAAATGGAATTTGCTTAAGAATTTTCCCGGTAGCGAAATCAAATAGCACAATGACCTTCTCGTTTTTTATTATGCCGCTATTGACGTATTCCTGAAGGTTGTGAAGGACGCCTAAGGCAAAAACATCGCCGGAATTTGACAAAGCAATCGGGCCACGAATCAGCAAAGGTCTTTTTGACCGATAATTTGCGATTACATTCCCTTTATAATCATATATGCTCATCCGATTAAGGAACTCTTCCTCAGTCCAGTTCCCACCAAAGGAAACCAGCCTGTCTCCTGCATTTGAAACATAAACTACGCGTGGAGACATATCCGCAACAAAAGTTCCTAGGTTGAGGCCTTTGTTATTTCGAATGGAATAAGTCGCCTTCCCATAGCCCCCGAATTTCTCATAGGCTACAGTAACAATGTACTTCGAGTTTTCAGAAACAAATTCAGCGGACGGGATAGTTGCATTTTGCGAGTTATCCTCCGCAAAACAAGGATTTCCCGCAAAAAAGCACACTAAGCCAATCAGAACCGACGTTTTCATAGTCTTCATGAGTTTCTCCTTACCAAGTTGTTCGGCGAAGC
>JAVVFK010000073.1:0-10142 GCA_032251015.1 Elusimicrobiales bacterium | reverse complement strand
GCCAACGAGGCGCTCGACAAGCTCGCGCACGCCCTGAACGGCCGCGGCATCTTCGGTGGGGGCGGCCGCGTCCTCAGTATCGACTGGGGTCCCTGGAAGGGCGCCGGCATGGTCGACGCGGCCAAGCTGGCCAAGTAAGACCCCGACGGCACAAAAAAAGAAACCCCCAGTATTACCGGGGGTTTCTTTTTTTGGTCGACGCGGCCAGGCTGACTGAAAATACTAAGGATAGGGTCGTAGGGCAAATCTGCAAATGGGTCGTCCAGGCGGTCATATCCGGAATGATCTGGGACGGGGTAAAATGGGTTTACCAGTACACTAACCAGAACGTCTATGTCTGCGAGACCCCTTCCGCGAATATCCCTCCCCAGACGGGGCCGCAGCATCATCAGCGCTCCGGAATTTAACCCCGGGCGACACAGGATGCAATGGTCTGGAAAGAGATAAAGATATCTGACGCGGTAAAGACGGGGGTGCTGATAGTCATCAGCACCCTCGCCCTATTGTTCCTGCTCGGCCGGACGGCGGACAGGCTGATATCCGGGTTCGCCGGCCGCGACGAGGTCTTTTTTGTAGTGCAAGGTCTGGTCATGCTCTTTTTTTCCGCGCACCTTCTCCGGCAGCGCGGTTATATTAACGCGGACAGCCTTAAGCCCCTGCTAAAAACCCCCTTAAACCCGGGGCTTAAGGCCGGAGCGCGTTATTCCGCTCTTTACTTCGCGTTCATGGCGATACTCGTCGTCGTTCTGGTATCCCTGGTCTTTTTGGCGGCCTCGATAACAGGCACGAGCGTCGCGGACATAATAAAAGGAAGCGAGGGGGCGACGCCCTTTCCACAGGCCGTCCTGGAGTCCAAATGGCGGATGTTCGCGTATTTTACAGGGTTCTGTTTCCTGGTCCCCGTCGCGGAAGAGATCTTATTCCGTGGCATTCTCTACGAATCCCTTAAATCCAGGTTCAAGATCAGAACGGCGATAGGAATCTCCGCTCTCATCTTCGCTATAGGCCACGTCAATAACTTTGCGATGTCTTTTATCGCCGGACTATACCTGGCTTTCGTATACGAGAAAGAACGAAATCTGACCGCGGCAATGACGGTTCATTCCGCGCTCAATATCGCCGCTCTATTGGTCATGATCTACCTCTGATCACCGCCCGGGCCCGGGCGCCGGCATAGCCGGCGCGGCCAATGAAAACCCACGCGGCATCGCCGCGGGGGTTTTTATTGTCCGTCGGGACGGGCTTACCAGGTCATGGCCTCGCCGGTCAGCTGCTCCAGGCGGCCTTCCACGAGCTTGGCCTTGGAGGACTTGCGCTTCTCTATCTGGGACTTTAGCCGGGCCAGGTCCTTCTCCATGCGCTTCACGCGGAACTCCTGGTGACCCAGGCGCAGGTCGAAGAGCTCGGAGAGACCCTTCTTCAGGTCGGCCTTTATCTTCGCCTTCTCGGAGTCCTTGGCCTTCTCATAGGCCAGGCTCAACTCGCGGGTCTCGTACTCGAGCGCCAGCATGCGGACGGCGTTCTTCTCCAACACGGGGTCCTTGTCCATCTTCGCCATCAGCAGGACCTTTCCGGACATGCGCATGGCCACCTTGTACTTGGCCGGGGCGGACTCGCGCAGTTTGAGCAGTTTCGCGTGGAACGACGAGTCGTGCTTCTTGATAAGGTCGAGGACCTTTTCCTCGGCACCTTCCATGTCCTGCCGGCCGAAGCGGCCCTCACCCATGCCGGGGCGCATGGTCTTGCGGACCTTCACCTTCATCTGCCGCTGATCGCGCCCCATCATGTCGGGACCGCCCATGGGGCCCTGCCGGCCGCCGGGGCCCATGCCCATTCCCGGGCCGCCTTCAAAGGCTTCCTCAATTTCCAGCTCCTCGTCCATTCCCTCGTCCTGCGCGGCCGCGTAAGGCAGCGCCGCCGCGAAAACGAACAGCGAACCGAATAACACCGCTAGCAGTTTTTTCATAACCCCTCCGTTAACTTAAACGCTTTCTTTTCTCGACTCCATATCCGCGTACTTATAGTCGAAATCCTGTATCTCGCGCGTGGAGAAGTCCACACGGGCCTGGTAGATGGAATATTCCAGCTCCTCAAGGCTCTCCTCTATGGTCTCGAGCGAGGCGACCCGCGGCGCCGGCTCCGGCGCGGCGCCGCGGAAGACGGCGAACATCAGCATGACCCCGGCGGCCGCGGCCGCCATCCGGCGCCAGTCCGTGAAAAGCCATGACAGAAGGGTCTGCCCGCCGGCGACGGCGCGCTCCAGGACGGCGGCGGCCAGGCCGGCCGGCGCGGGGGCGTCGGAGGCGGCCAGCATGGCTTCGGCCCGCTCCAGCCCCGCCAGCAGCCGGCGGCAATCCGGGCAGGACTCCGCGTGAGCCCGCGCGGCGGCGGTCTCCGCCGGCGGCAGCTCGCCGTAATGCAGTAAAAGGGTCTTTCCTTCTTTTTCGCAGCTCATATTTCCCCCGCCAGCTTATCTCTGAGTTTCGCGGCCGCCCTGGAGGCGCGCGCCAGCACGGTCCCTATCGGCACGCCGAGAGCGTCGGCTATCTCTTTGAACGACATCCCCGAATAATGCCTGAGCAGGAACACTTCCCTCTGCTCGGGCGAAAGCTCCGCGAGGGCCCCGTCTATGGCCCGCCGGGACTGCGAAGCCTCGTAGGACGCCTCGGGACCCGGTTCGGCGGAGCCTATGGTCTCGGCCAGCGGCCGGCCAAGTGGTACCGGGACACCATGCCGCATGGTGTCCCCCGCTGATGCGGCGTCCAGCGAGACGGTCCCCGGCCGGCGCCGCCTGAGCGCGTCCATGGCCGTATTGCGCGCGACCGAAAAGAGCCAGGCGGAGAACCTGCCATCCTCCCTGTAGGCGCCGATATTGCGCGCGACCTTGACCCATGTGTCCTGGAACATATCCTCGGCTCCCGTATCGTCCCCCGCCAGCCGGCGCAGGTAGGCGTAAAGCCTGTCCCTGTGCCTCTCTATCAGTTCTCCCAGCGCGGCCTCGTCGCCGCCCCTGAAGGCCCGGACGAGTTCAGCGTCGTTGTTATCCTCGCCTTGCGGGGGCATATCGTCCGTGCTCCTTTTCATTATAACGTTGCCGGGGCATGTTTTATTGCGCCGCGGACCGGCCTTTTTTGCGGGCTCCCCGCGACATAAGATATTATAGGATTTGCGCGACGATGAATATAAAGCTTTTGATACTGGCAATGATCCTGCTGGCGCCGGCCCCTCCGGCCGCCGCGTCGTCCGACGCCTATCGCCTCTACCTCGACGGCCGGCTCACCGATTCGGCCCGGGCCTACCAGGACGCTTTTCTCGCCGACCCCTCCTCCGTGAAGCCGCTTTTGGACGCGGCTATGGTCCTCAAACAGCTGGGCAAGGGCCTGCGGGCCGCGGAACTGCTGGAGAAGGCCTCGCTCAAAGAACCCGACGATCCCGACATACTCTGCGAGACCGGCTGGCTCTATTTTCACGAGGCTTATTACGAAAAGGCCGACGCTTTTTTCGAAAGGGCCCTGAAACTCGACCGCGACCACGCGCGGGCGGTGCTGGGCAGGGCCAGCGTCCTGGCGCACCTGGGCGACAGGGCCGGCACCATGCGCCTGCTGGACCGGTACAAGCAACTGCGGCCCGACTTCTCCGGCGTCGATTATATCATCGCCTGGAACTACGTGAACTTCCGCATGTACTCCGAGGCGGAGGAGAAACTGATCGAAGTCCTGCGGCAGGACCCTTCCTTCGTCGAGGCCCGGCTGCCCCTGGCCGGCATCTACGCCCGCCGGAAGAAATTCGACGAGGCCTGGAACCAGTATTACAGGGTGCTGGACTGGGCGCCGGGGCACCCGATAGCGGCCGCGAACATCAAGGTCCTCGAGGGCAAACTGACCAAACAGCCCGAGGACATCCGGCCGCCTTTCCGCATAACCAGCCCCACGAAAGTCGGTTACGTGGACGCGGTACAGGCGCTGGAAAAATCGGTAAGGCTGAAAGTGGGAATGGGAACGGATAATACCGGCAAGCAGGGCCGCAACAATATACTCCGCCTGCGCTCCTTCGAAGGTTTCACGATAAAAGGCCGGGACAGCGGCAAGCTCTACGCCACGGTGCCGGCCGGCGAGAGCTGGACCGCCGTCTTCGAGAACAACAGGATAGTGGTGAAGAACGCCAAAGGCGTGGTTTACGGCCGCTTCCGGGGCCCGATAATGATCGAATCCGTCGACCATAAGACCGGCTCGGTGATCATAGAGGCGGCACGCTCTTCCAAAAACCCCTATTTCCGCTACTCCGACAGGCAGTACCGCGGGGTGCTGGAGCTCTACCCCATGCCGGGCCGCGGCATAGGCGCGCGCAATCATATCGACATGGAGCTCTATATGCTCGGCGTGGTGCCGGCCGAGATGTCCTCGCAATGGCCCTACGAGTCCCTGAAAGCCCAGGCCGTCATAGCCCGCACCCAGGCCGTCCTGCGTTCGCGCGCCGGCCCGCATAAGTCCGACGGCTACCATATCTGCGACAGCCAGCACTGCCAGGTCTACCGCGGCGTCGGGCACGAGGCGAACTCCACTAACAAGGCCGTGCTCGAGACCGAATCGGAGATACTCA
This sequence comes from Elusimicrobiales bacterium, assembly GCA_032251015.1. GTDB lineage: Bacteria > Elusimicrobiota > Elusimicrobia > Elusimicrobiales > UBA9959 > UBA2231. Next base: position 5,543 of record JAVVFK010000073.1, on the reverse strand, counting down.
CCTACAGGGGCAAACCGGCCTGGACCTTCTACCACGCCAACTGCGGCGGCCACACGCAGTCCTCCGGCGAGGTCACGGGCTGGGGAAAGCTGGCTTACCTCAAAGGCCGGCCGGACCTTCCGACCGGGGACGCGCCGGGACCGCGCGGACCCTGGGATTTCCATATCTGGATGACCGGCGAACCGCCGGCCCACTGCAATTACCCCGACGCGGTGCGCTCCTCGCAGTACCGGTGGCTGCGCATCCTAAAGCATAAGGACATAGAGTTCAGGGTGAACAAACGCTACCGCACCGGCTCGCTCAAGGAGATAATCCCGCTGCGCAGGGCGGTCTCCGGCAACGTGAACTCGATACGGTTCGTCGGCTCGAAGAGAACGGTCGACGTGGACCGCGAGCACCTGATACGCAACATCCTGGGCTTCGGCTCCCTCAAGAGCACGCTGTTCGACATGGAGACCAACCGGTTCCCCGACGGCAGGGTGCGCAATTACTGGATCTACGGCGGGGGCTGGGGGCACGGCATAGGGTTGTGCCAGTCGGGAGCGGCCGGCATGGCGGGAAAACACGGCGGGAACTACCGGGAGATACTCGATTTCTACTTCCCCGGCACCTCCATCAGCCGGATCAAGTACGTGAAGAAGAAGAGATAGCGCCCGGCGGGACTTCCAGTTTTATCCTGAGCCTTTTCCCTAAAGCGCGGGCCTTGAGCGCCGCGTAAACCGCAAGCGTCCCGGTCAACTCGAACTCCTCCGAATCCCCCCCCGGGAACAGGACCAGCTCTTTCTCCTCCCCCGGGGAATAAAGCAGCGTATCCGCCGCCCGCCGGCGCGGAGCCAGGCCCGGGAATCCGACCCAGCCCTTCCCGCAGGCACAGGCTTTGGCCGCGGGCCGGCCGGGCTCGCCCATGGCGATACCCAGCGACCGGAGCTCTTTATCAGCCTTCGCCGGGGGCTCGTGGGAAAAGTCGCCGACCAGGGGGTCGCTGGACAGGATATCGAAGAAACGCTCGAGCCGCAGGAAGACCGAAAGCTCGTCATAAAAAACCTTGAAGACCCGGCGCGCGTTCGCAAAGACCTCCCGCAGGTCTTCGCCCTTCAGCAGCGCCTCGAAATAGAGCAGCATCGGGTTCGGGATGTACTCTAGAAGACCTACCCCGCGGTCGGCGGCCTGCATGGCGCGGACCGCCTTCCTGCGCAGCGTGTGCAGCCGGAGCCTGTCGAAGCCGCGTTCCAGCGACCCTATCGCGAAGACGCCTTTACGGGGGCCATAGGTGGAGACTATGCCGCAGGGATAGAAGCGGCCGTCCGGCGCCGCGGATATTTCCTTGAAGACCCCGCTCTCCTTCAATGTCTCGTCCCATTTAAGCAGTATGTATTCAAGTCCGAAACGGAATCCTTCGAAGGAACGGAGCTCGGCCGCCGCAAGCGAGCCGTAATAGGATTTAAGCTCCTTTACCGAAGAACGCAGCCGGGCCAGGTCGGCCGGCCCCCACCGCTCCAGCAGGTTAAGATTGATCTGCACCTCGCCCAGTCCGAGTTCGCGCAGAAAACGCACATTGGCGCAAAGGTCCCCGGCCGTGGCGGCCGTCACCGTCATACTGGCGCAGATATGCAGCCTCTCTTCCCGCGTGAGGCCGCGGAGATTGCGCATTACGGATTCGAAGACGGAGCCGCGGCCGTTCATGAAGACCCTGTTGCGGTCATTGCTCGCTTTCCGGCCGTCCAGGCTGACGACTATCTTGCCGGTATAAGGCAGCAGTTCCCGCACCTTGTCCGGCGTCGCGAGGGTCCCGTTGGTGAACACCTCTATCTCCGTCCTCGGGCCGCAGGAGCGGCGTATGTACCTGACTATGCGGAGCAGCAGCGGGAAGTCGAGGAAAGGCTCTCCGCCCGCGACGCTTATCTTATCTATGCCCCTTACGGAAACGAGCCCGACATAAGAGTCGACGGCTTTTTTTACGGCCCGGAAATCCAGGAACTGCGGCGCGCCGGTGTTGATGGAATCGAAATAACAATAGCGGCAGGCCAGGTTGCAGCGATTCGACAGGCAGATATCGAAAGACCCGATGGGCAGGGTTTCTTTTTTCTTCACGAGCCCCCCTTTACCGGCCTGACCGCCCGCGTCCCGTGCCGCGCGGCGTAGGAGGCTTCCACGCCGGGACAGCGCAGCTGCAGCGCGCAGTCGGCGCAGCGGGCCGGCTTGACCCAGCCGCCCGGCCGCAGGACGCCGGGATCCGAGCCGCGTCCCCCGGCGTACGGGAAAGGCGGCGGCAGGCCGGGCTGAAGGCAGGGCGGCAGGCTGACGGCCGCGCCGCAGCCCGCCCGGCGCGCCAGCGCCACCAGCCGCGGCAGGGCACCCGCGGGCGCGGGCCCGGGGCATGAGAAATAGACGCTCCGCGGCCGCCGCTGCTTTATAGCCCGGAGAAGGCGGCCCGCCAGTTCCGCCTCGCTCCCGGCGCCGGCTTCGAATACCAGCGTGTCCGGCGAGACCCCCGGCGCCGGCCGGGCGCCGGCCTCCGCCGCGGCGCGGACGGCGCGGTTCAGGCGCGTCCCGTACCGGCGCGCGGCGGCGGTCAGCCTGGCCGGAGGGAATAAGGCTTTCCGCAGGGCGAACAGGCCGTTCTCCCTGTCGTCGAGCAGCCAGCCCCCGGCCGAAGGCACGAGCGTGCCTTCGGCGGAGAGGGACGAAAGCTCCGCGCCGAAAACGCGGCGCGCGCTGCGGCCGAATACGGAGCGGAATTCCCGGTCGTCCAGGGCCCCGCGCTGCAGCAGGTTGAGAAGGACGAAGTTTATCATCTCCTCCCGTTCCCCCAGCGCGCACCCCCTGGCGACCGGCAGGCGGCCGGCGGACAATGTCCGTTCATAGGCCGCCGGGTCCGTCTCGTTCTGGCAGCGGGCGCCGTGCCTGGCGTAGGAGATCGCCCCGGCTCCCAGGCCCAGCACCGAGTAAAAATTACGGGACATCCGCTCTCCCTGATCGTAACTGTACGGCCAGTCGCCGCCGCTCTTCCTGTAAAGCCAGCGGCCGCAGCTGAGTTCGTAGCCCTTGCCCGCCAGGGATTCTACGGCCCGGCGGTACGCGTCCCAGAGCCAGGGCGCCCCGGCGGCTTTAAGACGGACCCGGTCCTTGGCCTGGAAAGGAAAGAGATAAATACGCTCGGGAGAGAGGCGGGCCGCTTTCGCGACGTCGGCCTCGAAGGTTTCCTCCGACTGAAAAGGCAGCCCGGCTATCAGGTCGAGCTGCACGTTCTTTATCCCGGCCTTCCTGGCCGCGCGCATCAGCCCCGGCAGCCGAGCGCTGTCCTGCCGGCGTCCGTTCCGGCGCAGGACGGCGTCGTCGAAGGTCTGCACTCCTATCGACAGCCAGTCGACCCCCAGCTTTTTGAGGCGGCGCAGTTTGGAAGCGTCCAGGCTGTCCGGGTGGGACTCGAAAGCGGTCCTGCCGCCCGGAGCGATCTTGAAATTCGCCTTCACCGCTCCGAAAAGACGTTCAAGCTGGGGCTCGGAAAGCAGCGACGGGGTTCCGCCGCCGAAACAAAGCCATTTAAAACGCCTTCCCGCGAAGAGCGGGGCCAGCAGGGCCGCCTCCTTCTCCAGCGCGCCGATGTACGAGTCGAGCGCGGACCCTCCGGTGCAGGCCCCGGCGTAGAAACCGCAGAAGCCGCAGACCTCGCGGCAGAAAGGCAGGTGGACATAGAGGACAAGATCGCAGGGGCGGGCCAGGGCGCGGCGCCAGGCCGCGGCCGCGTCCGCGCCGGAGAAGCCCGCGCTCCAGAGCGCGGGAGGAGGGTAGTGGGGCGGATATTCCGGCGGGTTCTCCGCGTCCATCAGCCCGAAAAGGGCCCTGAGTTTCCTGTCATCCATGATTATGCGTAGATATGATACCTAAATCAGCTCCCCTCTACGACGGTGAACCTCAGCCGCCTGCCCAGCCGGCGCGCCTTCATCAGCGAACAGGCCGAGATACGGCGCAGCGAGTCGGGACCCGCGGCCACGCCCTTCTCCATGGCCAGCGACTTCGGATCCCCCGGCGAATGCAGCGCGGCGTCGGCGGCGTCCCTGGCCGCGCCGGCGTTCAGCCCGGACGCGAAACGCAGCGACCGGAGACCGGGCGGCGGGACCAGGCGTGGAGGATGATCGAAATCCCCGAGCGTCTTGTCGGAGGCCAGCGAGTTCTGCAGCAGTTCGAAGTCTATGACCGGGCCGATCACGGGGTCTAGCGCGGCGAAAAGGCGCTCCCCGGAATCGAAGACCGGCTCCGGGGAGAGTCCGGACAGGCGTCGTCCGAAATAGACGTGCGTGGGACAGCCGTTGTAGCCGCTCCTGACGCGGCGGCCGAAGTAGCCCCGCAATTCCGACAGCACGGCGTTCATCCGCGCCGTGTCGAAGCCGCGCCCGAGATCGCCGAGCTCGTAGCGCGCCTTCTCCTTCCCCCGGCCGGAGACCAGGCCGCTGGGATAGAAGCGCCCGTCGGGAGCCACGGAAAGTTCCTTAAGGCCCGCCGGACGCCCGACCTGCTTCAGCTCCTCGTGCGAAATAAGGAAATCGAAACGCAGCCGCTGCTGCAGTTCGCCGAAACCCAGCCGCATGGTGGAGGAATAGAGACGCTTGAGTTTTTCGGCCTGGCGGCGCAGCGCCGCGAGCGAACGCCGGTCCCAGCTGGCCATCACGTCGAGGTCCACTATGACGCATTTAAAACCGCGCTCCAGCAGGTATTCGACGCTCTCCGACATGCGGGAGACCGTGGCGGCGCTGAAGGTGGAGCCGGCGAAGCAGCGCGAGACCAGGCCCCGTCCCAGCGCCTTAAGATTGCGGTCCACGGCGTCGAACACGGAACCGCCGCCGCCGTAGAACCTGCGGCCCGCGTCGCAGACCTCCCGGGGACCGTCCAGGCTTATCACCAGTTCGGGATCGAAAGACAGGAGCGCCTCCGCCTTCCGGCGGTCGAGCAAAGTGCCGTTGGTGAAGACCTCTATATTAGGACGGGGCCCCAGCCGGCGGCGGGCGGACGCGACCCCGCTTATGAGCGAGTCCCAGCGCAGCAGGGGTTCTCCGCCGGAAAAACTGAACTTCTGGACGCGCCGGGCCGGCAGGCGCTCCAGGTAAAGGTCCAGGGCCCGCTCCACCTGCGCGGGCGTCAGCGAAGACGGCGAGGTGCGGGCCTTGGCGGTGAAATAGCAATAGCGGCAGTCGAGATTGCAGGCGTCGGTCAGGCAGACGTCCAGTTCGCGGGGGAACTCGGCCCGCGGATAAACGGGAAGCCTTCCGTGCGCGCTCATGACCGCGCCTCCAGCGATATCTTAACCCCTGCGCCAAGTCGCCGCGCCTTGAGAACGGCGTAAAGGGCAAGGCCGCGCGCGGCGCCGGGAAAACCTTCGGCCGCCTCCAGCGCCAGGCCCATCCGGCGGCCGGGCGCGTAGAGCAGCAGGTCGGCCGCCGCCCGGGCGCCGGCCAGCGCCTCCGGGGCGCGGGGAGCCGGGATCCGCAGCCGGCTGACTCCGGAGCGCAGCCCGTGGCGCGGCTTATGGGCCAGGTCCCCGAAGC
>JAVVFK010000072.1:0-10155 GCA_032251015.1 Elusimicrobiales bacterium | reverse complement strand
CCTTCACGGCGTCCTCGATGAGCAGCGAGACGCCGACCAGCGTCCAGGCGGCCAGCGCGGTGAAATAAGTGAGCACCCGCGCGAAGACCGGCGGCGCCTCCGGCTTGTCCGCCCGCTCCAGGAAGAAAGGCCGCCAGGCGGCGTCGAACATGCTCACCACCAGCATCATGAAGATGCCCAGCCGGTAGCTGGCCTGGTAGAGGCCGACGGCGGCCTCGCCTGAAAGGGCCAGCATTATCGGCCTGTCTATCACCTGCACGGCCATAGCCCCCAGTCCGGCGGGCAGCAGCGGCAGCGCGAACGAGAGCAGCCGGCGCGCCATGCCGCGGTCGAAAGAGGGGATGGTCGAGAACAGCAGGTCAGAGAGCAGCAGCAGCGAGAGCGCCGACGAGATGATGTTGGCGAGGAACACGCCTTCCACGCCCATCCCCCGGCCGGCCAGGAAATAGACGTTGAGCGCCACGTTGAGCGCTATCGAGGCCGTGCGCACCGCGGCGAAGCGCAGCGCCTTGTGCCGCATGCGCAGCTCCGCGAAGGGCAGCAGCGAGAGCGTGTCCAGCGCCAGTATCGCGGCGGCGTAGAGCACCAGCCGCCCGGAATCGGCGCCTATGCCCGCCAGCCCCGCCAGCGCGGAGGGGAAGAGCAGCATCAGCGCGGTCAGGAAGGCGGTGGAGACCAGCAGGCAGGCCAGCGCCGAGCTCCAGGCGCGGCCGGCGTCCTCGGAGCGGTGGCGCATATAGGACTGGTCCAGCCCGTAATGGTAGACGATGTTGAGGAAAGCGATGTAGGAGAAGACCGCCGCCACCACGCCGTAGCCGGCGGGGGGAAGGTAATGCGTGTAGAACGGCATCAGCAGGAAGTTGAGCAGCCGCGCCGCGACCGTCGAAAGTCCGTAGATGAGCGATTCCCCGCCGAGCCTGCCTATGTCTTTCTTCATGGGGCGATGAAAAAGTTTATCATATTTGCCGGAACAGGGCGGCTATGCCGCGGTCGGTGCCGGGAGCACCGCGACCGGCCGCGTCCCGACGGAAAAGGCGGTTAATTTGCTATAATAGGAGCGATATACAGGCAGGGGGAAAAAAGGGAAATGGAAAGTTCCGTGAAAACAAAGACCAACTGTTACGTCTGCCAGTTCAGGCAGAACTGCATTTTCGACGCCATGGAAGCGCCGGCCCAGAAGACCTGGAACGAGGGCCGCAGCGTGCTGCAGCTCAAGGACGGCCAGATCATTTATTCCGAAACACAGAAGCCCTCGGGCATCTACGTGGTCTGCCGCGGCCGCGCCAAGGTGTACAGCACCGACGCCAGGGGCCAGCAGATGATAACCTGGATACGCCATCCCGGCGAGCTGTTCGGCCACATCGCGCTATTCTCGGGCACCGAGTACTTCTGCAACGCCGAGGCCATGAACGCCGTCACGCTGTCGCACATAGACGGCCGCAGCTTCGTCGCCTTCCTTGAGAAGTTCCCCAAGACCTACCCGCTGATGCTCAAGAAAATGGCCAACGAGGTAAAGCGCATACAGTTCAAGCTCAAGGACACGGCCTACAAGCCCGCAAAGGCCAAGGTCGCCTCTACGCTGCTCACTCACGTCTCGTTCAAGAGCAAGAACACCGCCGTGCCCACGATATACGGCATCAAGCGCACCGAGATAGCCGAGATCACCGGCCTGGCGCTGGAGACCGTGGTCCGCATCCTGGCGGACCTCGAGAAGAAGAAGGTCATCAAGCGCGAGACCAAGTCGCTCAAGATCCTCGACAAGGACATGCTGGTCAAGATAGCCCACCAGGCCCACTGACCCGCCCCCCGCAACGAAAAAGGACGGCGCCCCCCCGGCCGTCCTTTTTCATTGTGTGGAGAACTGAAGGCAGGCTTACCCGGGGCCGCGCGGCGAGGAACATGAGGAGCTTTTTCCCCGAGCGTAGTGAAGGAACCGGCACTGCCGGACGGGCATGATTGTCTGAGGCCTAGCGCGCTATGCGCGCAGGCCGAGTTCGTGCCCGGCTGAACGAAGCGAGGTATATTCAGGAAAAAGCGAACCGTGACGAGCGCGAGGCCCCGGGTAAGCCAGCCCTAGTTGGTGCCGAACATGCGGTCGCCGGCGTCGCCCAGGCCCGGCATGATGTAGCCGTCGCCGTTGAGCTTGTCGTCCACCGTGGCGACGTATATCGGCACGTCGGGATGGGCCGTGGCCAGCTTGCGCAGCCCCTCTTTGGAGGCTATCAGGCAGAGGAAGGCCATCTTTTTGGCCCCGCGCGCCTTGAGGATGTTGACCGCCTCGACGGCGGAGCCGCCGGTGGCCAGCATAGGGTCGGCCAGCAGCAGAAAGCTCGACGAGATATCCCTGGGGAACCGGACGTAGTAATTGACCGGCCGCAGCGTCTCCTCGTCGCGGTAGAGGCCGATATGAGCCAGCTTGGCTTCGGGCACAAGCCGCGTCAGACCCTCGATAAGCCCGAGGCCCGCGCGCAGTATGGCGACGAAGACCAGGTCCTGCGCCAGCGCCTGCGACTGGCAGACGCCGAGCGGCGTGCGCACGCGGACTTTTTTGAGCTTGGCCTGGGCCAGCGCCTCGTGGCCGAGCAGCATCGAGATCTCGCCCATGATGCGGCGGAAGTCGGCGACGTTGGTCCGGCGGTCGCGCAGCCGGGCGGCCTTGTCCAGCACCAGCGGATGAGTGGAGACGAATACGTTCTTCATCAGACGAGTATCTCCTTTATAAGCTTGGGCTTGGAAGGCTTCGCCTTCTTAACCTCGACGGCGGACATGAACATCTTCACGCCGTCGGACAGCTTCTTTTTATCCGAGGAATAGATCGTCGCCAGCGGCGCGCCCTTCTCAAGCCGGTCGCCCATCTTGGCGGAGAGCGTCAGGCCGGCGCCGAAATCCACCTTATCCTCGGCCTTGCCGCGGCCGGCGCCCAGCACCACGCTGGCCTGGCCTATCGTCCTGGCGTCGAGCCGGTAGAGGAAGCCGGCGGCCGGCGCCTTGGCCACGGCGGAGAACTTCGCGCGCGGCATATGGCGGGCCGGGTCGTCGGCGACGCGGGGGTCGCCGCCCTGCCACTTCACCATCAGGCGCAGCTTCTCCAGCGCCGAACCGTCGGCTATGGCGCGGCGGGCCTTGGCGCGGCCCTCTTCGGGCGTGCGTGCCTGGCCGCCGAGCTTTATCATCCAGCCGGCCAGAACTTCCAGGACTTCGGTGAAATCCTCAGGGCCTTTCTCGCCCTGGAGTATCATTATGGACTGTTCCATCTCTATGCCGTTGCCCACGGCCAGGCCCAGAGGCTCCTCCATGGCGGTCAGCAGCGCCACGCAGCGTATGCCCAACAGCTTGGAGGTCTTCATCAGCGCCACGGCCAGCTCGCGGCTGGGCTTGTAGTCGCGCAGGAAGGCGCCGGAGCCGTACTTGACGTCCATGACCAGGCCGCTGATGCCCTCGGCGTATTTCTTGGAAAGTATGCTGGCAACGATGAGCGGCAGGGATTCCACCGTGCAGGTGGCGTCGCGCAGCGCGTAAAGTTTCTTATCGCTCGGGGCCAGGTTGCCGGTCTGGCCGAACATCGACAGGCCGGTGGCCTTGAGCTGGGCCTTGATGCGGGGCTGAGGCAGGCGCACATTGAAGCCTTTGACGGCCTCGAGCTTGTCGAGCGTGCCGCCGGTATGGCCCAGGCCGCGGCCGCTCATCATCGGCACCACCACGCCGCAGGCGGAGGCCACGGGGGCCAGCGCCAGCGAGACGCCGTCGCCGACGCCGCCGGTGGAATGCTTATCGACCTTGACGCCTTTTATGGAACCCAGGTCCAGGCGGTCGCCCGAGCGCGCCATCGCGCGCGTCAGGTCGGCGGTCTCGCGGCCGGTCAGGCCTTTGAAATAGACGGCCATAAGCCAGGCGGAAAGCTGGTAATCCGGCACGTCGCCGGTGGCCGCGCCCATCGCGACGAATTCGATCTCGGCCGGGGTAAGTTCGCCGCCGGAGCGCTTCTTGAGTATAAGGTCGAGCATTCTCATGATATTTATTCCTTCCGGCCCTCAGGCCGCCTTTACGAGACCTTCCAGCAGTTTGCGCATCTTGACCGAGACCTTCTCGCCCAGGGCGAGGACGTCGGCGTGGTCTAGGACTTCCTTGGAGATGCCGCTGGCGAAATTGGAGATCCAGCAGAGGCCGGCGACGCGAAGCTTGAGCTGCCTGGCCGTTATCACCTCGGGCACCACGGACATGCCGACGACGCTGCCGCCGAGATTCCTGTAAAGCTTCACCTCGGCCGGCGTCTCGTAGGTCGGACCGCTGAGGGCGAAATAGACCCCCTCGCGCGGCTTCAGGCCGGCCGAGCGCATCAGCTTCAGCGAGGCCTTGCGCAACGCGGCGTCGTAGGGATCGTTCATGTCGGGGAACATCGCGCCGAAGCCTTCGTGATGGTTGCCGATAAGCGGGTTGGTTCCCATCATGTTTATGTGGTCGCGCAGGGCCATGATGTCGCCGGGGCGCAGGGCGCGGCTCAGCGAACCGACGGCCGCGGTGACCAGCAGTTTCTTAACTCCCAGCGCCGCCAGGACGCGTACGGGGAAAGCGATGAAGGCCATATCGCCGCTCTCATAGTAGTGGAAGCGGCCGCGCATGATGACTACTTTTTTGCCGGCGAGCGTGCCGAATACCAGTTCGCCCTTGTGCCCTTTCACGGTGGTGCCGGGAAAACCCGGGATATCCCCGTAGGGGACGGTCTTCTTTCCGGCCAGTTCGGGCAGGGCGTTGGCCAGGCCCGAGCCTGCTATTATCGCGGTCTCGGGGCGGAAGCCGCCGGTCTTCTTCAGCAGCCATGCCGCCGTCTTCTGCACCGCCGCGAACCTGTCGTCTTTTTTCATATCGGACTCCTGTTATTCCTTCAGTAGTAGTAACCGGGGGCGTCGAAAGCGTTCTTTATCAGTTCCGGCTCCGAACCCATCTTTATCGAGACAACGTCGAACCTGATGCCGGCCGGCTTGAGGCCTTTGGACTTGATATAGACCAGCGCCGCCTTTATTATCTTCGACTGCTTGGAGCGCGTGACGGCCTCGTATGGCCGCCCGTATCCCTCGCTCCTGCGGGCCTTGACTTCCACGAACACCAGGTCGCCGCCCTGCTCCGCTATTATGTCCACCTCGCCCATCGGACAGGAGAAGGATCGCTCCAGGACACTGTAGCCTTTCGCGGCCAGCCAGGCCGCGGCCCGCTCCTCGTAAACGGAGCCGACCTTCCTCAGGCGCCCGCCTTCAGCGGAGCGAAGCTGAGCCTGTGCACCGGCGACGGCCCTTTCTCGCGGATGGCGGCCATATGCGAAGAACTGCCGTAACCCTTGTGGCCGGCGAAGCCGTAGCCGGGGTAAAGCCCGTCGAGGCGCGCCATCCAGCGGTCGCGCAGGACCTTGGCGCGCACGCTGGCGCAGGCTATGGCCAGCGACTTGCCGTCCCCTCCGATTATCGCGCGCTGGTCGGCCTCCAGGCCGCGTATCTTCATGGAACCGTCCACCGCGATCACGAAATCGGAGAGCGGCCGGCCGGCGGCGGAGGAGAGCCGCTCCAGCGCCCGGCGCATCGCCAGGAAAGTGGCCGAAAGTATGTCGGAGGAATCTATCTCGGAGTGCAGCGCGTAGCCGAAGCCGGACAGGACGCCCGCCTCGCGCATCCGCGCGAAAGCTTTTTCCCGGCGGGCGGGGGAGAGTTTCTTGCTGTCGTTGACTTCGGAGAGGAGGACGGCGGCGCCGGGGGGGACCAGGGCGGCGCAGGCGGTGACCGGGCCGGCCAGCGGGCCGCGTCCGGCTTCGTCGACGCCCACGACGGGCTTGCCGCCGCAGGTTCGCGATAGGGAGAGGTCGAATCCGGCCAGTGGCAAACGCAACCTTCCGTTAAGTGGTCAAAAATACCCGTCCCCCCGTTTAGGCGGTGGGGGGACGGGGGGGGAAGCCCTTACTTATTGGCTTCGGGCTGCGCGTCCGGAGCCGGGGCCGCGGCCGCCGGGGCCTCGGTCGGAGCCGGGGTCTCGGTCGGAGCCGGGGTCTCGGCGGCCTGGGCCGCCTTGGCGCCGGTGCCCTTGAGCTCGGCCAGGCGGGCGGCCTTGCCGGAGAGACCGCGCAGGTAATAGATCTTGGCGCGGCGGACCTTGCCGGACTTTACCAGCTCGATCCTGTCGATGCGGGGGGAGTGGATCGGGAAAACGCGCTCCACGCCCACGCCGTAGGAAACCTTGCGCACGATGAAGGTCTCGGATATGCCGCTGCCGCGGCGGGAGATGACGGTCCCGTCGAAGATCTGGATGCGCTCGCTGTCGCCTTCCACTACCTTCGTGTGGACCTTTACCGTATCGCCGGGCCTGAAATCGAACTTGCCGGTCTTCAGCCCAAGGTGTTTCTGCAGTTGTTCCATACTTCCTCCATTCTAAAGTAAATCCGGTCTCTTCTTCCTGGTCAGCTTCAGGGCTTCCTTCGCCCTCCAGGCCTCTATCGCAGCGTGGTCGCCGCTCGTCAGCACCGCCGGCACTTTTTTGCCCCGCCAGACCGCGGGCCTGGTGTACTGCGGCGCCTCCAGCAGCGCTTCGGTGAACGACTCCTTCTCCGCCGCGTCGGTCTTCTTCAGTACGCCCGGCAGGAGTCGCGTCAGCGCGTCTATCACCGCCACCGCGGCCGGTTCGCCGCCGGTCAGGACGAAATCGCCCAGGGAGATCTCGTCGTCGGCCAGCGAATGGACCCTTTCGTCCACGCCTTCGTAGTGCCCGCAGACCAGCACGAGGCGCTTTTCCTTAGAGAGCTCGCGGGCCAGTCCTTGGTCGAACTTCCGCCCGCGGGGGGTAAGGAAGACGACCCTGGAGCCGCGCTTCTTCACTTTCCTGACGGCCTGGTAAAGCGGCTCGGCCATCATCAGCATCCCGGGGCCGCCGCCGTAAGGCCTGTCGTCCACGGTGCGGTGCCTGTCCCCGGCGAAGTCCCTCGGGTTGGAGAAACCCAGCTCGAGCAGCTTCCTGGAGCGGGCCCTGCCGACTATGCTTCCGGAGAGGGGGCCGTCCACCAGTTCCGGAAAGAGGGTGACTACGTCGACCCTCATCCGTTCAGACGATGTCGAGAAAAACTTTCTTGCCGTCTTTCTGGGCCGTCGCCTGCAGCAGGGAGCGCATCGCCTTTATGGTGCGGCCCTCCCGGCCTATGACCTTGCCCCTGTCGGACGAGGAGACGCTGAGCCTGAAGCGCACCACGCCCCCGTCCTCCGACATCGAAAGCTTCACGCCCTGGTTGTCGTCCACCAGCGCGTTGACCATGTAAGTGACCAGTTCTTTCATGTTAGGTCTCCCTTACAGGGATCAGGCCTGGGGCTCGGTCGTGAGCTTGCGGGCCTTGTTTATCAGGCTGCCGACGGTCTGCGACGGCTTGGCGCCGTTCTTGAGCCAGCGGTCGGTCTTGGAGATATCGAGGGTGATCTTCTCCTTGTCCTTGTCGGCCTTGGGATTGTAATGCCCTATAACCTCGAGCGGCCGGCCGTGGGGACCGCGGCTACGCTCTATGACTACCACGCGGTAATGGGGCTGCACCCGCTTGCCGAACCTCTGAAGCCTTAAAACTACTGCCATAATACTCCTCCTGGGTCTGCGTTTACGAAATCGTGAAAAACCCGCGGCCCGCAGGGACCGCGGCCTATCATTATATTATATTTCCGGGGTTTTTGCGAAGGGTTCAGGCCGGACCCACAAGCTTCCTGACGTGCTCCAGCAGCCGGTGCCAGTCGTAAGGCTTGTTGACATAGATGTCGGCGCCGGCCTTGAAGGCGTCTTCCATATCGCCCACCAGCTTCTTGCCGGTCAGCATTATGACCGGGATATGCTTAAGGTCCTTGTCGTTCTTGATGAGTTCGCAGAGAGTGTTGCCGTCTATCACCGGGATGCCGATGTCGAGGAGGATGAGGTCCGGCTTCTCCTTTTTAACGACCTCCAGCCCCTCTTCGCCGTTGAAAGCCGAGACTACCCCGTAGCCGGACTGCTCGAAGCGAAGGCTGAGAACCTTGACGATCATCGGCTCGTCGTCGATTATAAGGACTTTCTTTGCCATTTCAGCGACCCCCGCGGCTCCCCCTGAGCGCGCGGGTAAATTCTACTAGATTGCCGGCCGAAAACAAAGCGCTGCCGCTGACCAGGGAATCGGCGCCGGCGGCCACCGCGCCGGGGGCGGTCTCAGCGTCCACGCCTCCGTCCACCTGGAGCCAGACGGGCCGGCCGGACTCCTTTATCGCTGCGCGGACGGCGCGCACGCGGGGCAGCATCCCGGAGATGAACTTCTGCCCGCCGAAGCCGGGCTCCACGGTCATGACGAGGAAAAGGTCCAGCATGGGGAGCAGGCGGAGGGGCCCCTCGAGCGGGGTGCCCGGCTTCACCGCGAGGCCGGCCCTGAGGCCCAGCGACTTTATCTTCTTCAGCGCGGCCCGAACCCCGCGGGCCTCGTAGTGCGCGGTTATCAGTCCGCAGCCGGAGCGGGCGAAAGCCTCGACGAAATCGCCGGGGCGCTCCACCATCAGGTGCGCGTCCACGGGCAGGCCCGAGGCGCGGGCCACGGCCGCTCCCACGTGGGGGCCGAAGCTGATATTTGGAACGAAATGGCCGTCCATCACGTCGAGCTGCACCCAGTCGGAATGGGGGCGGACGCGCTTAAGCTCGGCGCCCAGCCGCGTGAAGTCGGCCGACAGCACCGAAGGCACCACGGCTACGCGCCCGTCGGGCGTCGGGAATTTCATTTCACCGGTCTCTCTTCGACGAGGATGCCGTTGACGAAGATGCGGACCTTATCGGCGCTGCCGAACGGGATAGTGATGTCTATCTTGGAGCCGGGATCGCGCAGGCCGTTGAAGATCTCCTTGTCGCCCGACTTGCTGACGGCGACTATCCTTATATGGCGCTGCACGCCGCTCTGCGGGGCCTCGTAGCGGACATGGTATTCCATCTCTGGCTCGGCCGAGACCGAGCGCGCGCTGACGGTGAGGTCGATGCGGCTCTCCTGCGAGACCACGGTGTCCGGCGGCGGGGACTGGTCTATGATGGTGCCGCGCGGGAAAAGGGAAGACGCGTCCTCGATGATATTGATGTTCAGCCCGGAAACCGCGGCCCAGGCGTAGGCGTCGTCGGCCCTTTTCTGCCTGAAGTCGGGCATCAGGTTGATGCCGGACGGCGGGTCGCCGGCGGAGACGACGAGGTTTACCATCTGGCTTTTGCCCACGCTTATCTCGGGTTTCGGGTCCTGCGAAAGGACCGTTCCCTTGGCGGCCTTGAGGGAGTAGGATTCGCTGACCTCGCCCAGCAGCAGCTGGCGCTGGCGCAGGAACAGTTCCGCGTTGCGCATGGGCAGTCCTATCAGGTTGGGCACGAAGACCGACTCGCCGCCCTGGCTGAAGACGACGGTTATGGTCTTGCCCTCGCGCACGGTGGTGCCGGCGGCGGGGTGCTGGCGCAGCACGGTGGCGATCGGCACGCCGTCGTTGAACTCATAGCCTCCTATGCGCATCGCCAGGTCGCTCTCGGAGAGCAGCTGCAGCGCGCTGACGGAGGACTTGCCTTTTATGTCCGGGACGATGACCTCCTTGCGGTGGTGGATGACGGTCTGCATCGTCCAGGAGAAGGAGAAATAGGTGAGCAGGAAGACGAACAGCGCCAACGAGCCTAATTTAGCCGCGAAGACGAAGTTTATGGGCACGTCTTCCTGGACTTTTTTTATACCGTCGATAACTTTTTTCATTTTTCAGGACCTTCGTTTCCGGCGGGCGGAACTATCAGCGCGTCGCCGGGACCGAGCCGCGCGCCATTGAGAAAAGCGGCCGCGCCTACGGGGCCGCGGCCTTCGGGTTTAAGTTCCTCGAGGAACAGGCTTCCGCCGCTGAATCTTACAAAAAATCCTTTCCCGGGCTCAACGGGACCGATCGCGCCGGGCACTCCGGGCGCCGCGCCGGACGGCTCCGGGCGCAGCGAGGCTTTGAGAACCTGCACCGTCGTCCCGGCCGGCGTCAGGAACCGGGCGCGCGGGCCGCAGGCCAGCAGGGAGGTAAGCCAGGCTTCCACCGCCGCATCGAGTTGATCGTAGGGCACCAGCTTCTGGAGAAAGCCGATGCGATACGCTTCGTCGGCGTCGATGTGGTCGCCGGTGAGCACCAG
>JAVVFK010000071.1:0-10222 GCA_032251015.1 Elusimicrobiales bacterium | reverse complement strand
AGTCCCAGTCCACGGCCGCCAGCAGGTCCGTCAGCCTGGGCATTGGCTTTCCGTTTATAGGCTCGGCGCCGTCCGTGCGGCTGAAATTATTATAGAACAGCTCCACGCGCTGCAGTGTTTTGTCTTTATAGAAGACCATGCAGGCTTTTTTGAAAGCGTCCCGCTCCACCGCGGCGAGGTCGCGTGTCTCCCAGAACCCGGAACTGTGAGCCAGGAGATCCCTGAACAGTGGCAGTGCGGCGCATCCGGAAAGTACCGTTCCCCCGGCCCGCGGATAGCGGTACATATGCGCGGTCGAGCCGGTGACCTCGGGCACATAGCCTTTCAGTTCCCGGCTTCTGTCGACGCGGTTGGAGATGAATTTCTCGTCGTTAGAGAATTTTATGACGTGGCCGCCCACGAACCATATGGCCTCGGCGGTTTTTTCCAGTATGTTGGGCGCACCCGTCTCCGCGTAGGCCCGTCGGGATTCTTCAAGACCTTCCGGTGTCCCTGTGTCGTGCCACTCGAAACGTTTCGCCTCCATGCCCAGCGGCAGCAGCGCCCTCAATCCCCAGGCCTCACCGGCGGCCGCCGCTTCCGCGCCGCCTTCCTCCATGGCCCGCCAGAAAGTTTCATGGTCCTTTATTCCGCTCAGGCCGATATAAGGGCGGTGGGAATCGGGATGTCCTTCGCCCTTTTCGGCTATGCCGGTCACCGAATCCCCTTTTACCCCGAGCGTCCTGTACCGCGCGATATCCCCGGCTTCCGCCCAGCCGGCCCAGTTTCTGTCTGGCGGCGGTACGCTCCCCCTGATGAGGGTATCGCAGGAAATGAAGATGAACGGCTGCCGGAGATGCTCCCTGCAGGCCAGCACGCTGAGCCCGAGCCCGGAGCCCGGGCCCTCGAAGGGAGAGACCTCGGAAAAGAGGAATTTCCGGCCCGGGTAGGCCAGTTGAATGAATTCCCTTATCAGCCCGCCTTTATATCCGAGCGCGATCACGAACTCCGTGTCCGGAGGGAAGGAGTCGATGATAATGGATATTGCCGGACGGTTGGCTACGGATACCAGGGATTTGTTGAGATGCCTTGTTATCCCGCCCAGTCTGGAGCCCGTCCCGGCCGAAGGTATCAGGACCCTGTACGCCATCATCCGGCCCGCTTGTAGTCGTCCCCGATCCGCACTACGTCGTCGAGTTCCGGGGTGCTCGCTTCAAGGTAGACGCTGTCTTCCGCCGCTTCCATGCGGTGAACGACTCCCGGGGCGAGAGTAATAGTGCCGCCGGGTCCGAACGATTCGGCGAGCATCTCTTTTTCTGAAGGGCCCGAAAGTATCCTGAGATCGCCGCTCAGCACATAGATGGTCTCGCGTTTGGTGTTGTGGTATTGCAGGCTGCAGCGGTGTCCTTTGAGCATCGTGAGGCGTTTGAACATATACCTGTCATTTATCTCTATGATCTCTTCAACGCCCCATGGTTTATCTATTCGTTTCATCGTCCCTCAGATCCTGTATGCCGCGTATTCGGGGTAGAACTCGAAGAACTGGTCGTAGAGGAACTTGGCGTGCTGCTGCATCTGCCAGCGGCTGTTGAAGCCGTACTTCCGGCGCATCCAGCGGCGGCCTTCCTCTATGTACAGGCGGATGTTCTGCTCGTAGGTCTCCGTCTTGATGAGGTCCGATTTGTTGAGCAGGTGGGCCTCGTTCTCCTCGGCCCAGACTTTGGCGGTGATGGCCGCCGCCCAGTCGTTAGCGTAAGCCTTGGCGACGAGTTCGGTCTCCGTGCCGTAGCCGCGGAAATTGGTGCCGTCGAAAAGACAGTGCAGATGGTCCGGTTCCGGGTCTATCAGGGTTTCGGCCATGCGTCTTCGCAGCAGGTAGGCGGTGTTATGTATGTACCAGAAATACCTGGTCGGCTCGGTCTTGAGGAGCTGCTTCTCTCCCCACATCCGGGAGCAGGGCGAAAGGATCCCGACCCGCGGATGCTGCTCCATTACTTCCAGCAGGGGCGCGAGCGTCGGCTTTTTTTCCAGTTCCGTATCGTTCGTGAGCAGGAAGAAAGCCTCGTAAGACGATAATTTTTTTTCCTTTATCAGCATGCTGAGGCCGTAGTTCATGCCGCGCGGATAACGCAGGCCGTGCTCCATGGCCTCGGGCCAGTCGGCGTACCAGGTGCATCCCCGTGAAAGCTTGTCCCTGTCGGACCCGGCTTCCACCACGAAGACGTCGGTTATGTCGCCGTCGTGCTCCCTCAGGTGGCCGCAGAGGGAATCCGTGACTTCGGGGAGGTTGCGGTTGAGTATTATGGCCGCGACCTTTTTCATTCGGACCTCAACAGGCGAAAATTGCGCATATATCGGAGTATCGCCGACTCTACCCGGCTGCGGAGTATCGCGTCCAGGTCCAGTCCCTTCTTTTCGAGCTCGGCGGCGGCCGCCGTCTTTATCTCGAGGCATTCCGGGGTCGAGAAAACATAGTGTCCCGCTATCACGGCCCGTTCCCGGTCCGTGGCCACGGAGTCGGGCAGCATCCATTTCTCCCATTTCCCGGACGAGTAGGAAAGGGCCAGGAACTTTTCCGCCAGCGTCCCCAGGCCGCCGGATTCCAGCGTTTCCAGCAGGGCGCGGGTCTCCGTCACGCCGAGTTCGGGCGCGACATTGGCGGAATGTATGCCCAGACGGGGATGCCACTGGAGCGATTCGTCGGACAGGTAGTCGGCGTTGTGCTCCTTCATCATTATCCGGTAACGGTTGCAAATCTCTATCATTTTAGGGACCTGTATCTCCGCAGGCAGTTCGTGGGCGACCCGGACCGGGGCGTCCAGCGAACCGACATTGCGGGTCTCGGCCACCCGGGTCCCGGTCTGTATGACCACGAAGGACGGGTAGGGCAGCCTGTTGCGTCCGCAGAACTTCTTCATCGAAGCCAGCGTATGCTCCAGTTCGTCCTGCGTATGGGTTGTCCCGGTCTGTTCCTCCGTCCCGATCTCGAACAGGACCTGCCTGTCGGCTTTCTGCGCGTGAGACCAGCAGAACTCGTAAAGCTCGTAGATGCGTTCCAGCACTTCGTCCAGTGAGGGGGGCGAGTGTATATCAACGCTGGGATCTATGTGGAGTATCTGGAAGCCGGCGTCTATGTCGGCGGCGAAAGAGGCCTTGGCCGATTCCATGGCGCGGCGGAGGGTCATGGAATCGGCTTTTTCCTTCTCGTTCTGCCAGGGTCCGCCATGGTCCCTGGCCAGTATGATCCTGTCGTTGTCGTCGCGGTCCATCACGTACCCGGAGAACTTCTCGGTGGTCCAGTTGTTGACATAGCCCCCGCCTAGCGCGGAGGATTCCACCTGGCGGCGGCTGGCTATCAGCATTATCGGTACGGCATGGCGGTTCGCCAGGCCGATGGCCGCGTCAACGCAGTTCACGCTCATGGGCCCGACGCCGAGCAGGGTGCAACGCCTGGCGAGTACGCTTTCAAGTTTTTGTTTAATCATGAAAGTCGGCGGCCGTCACGTCCGGCGCCTGTATTTCTGGATTTTATAGCACATTTACCCGGCAGAAACGAAATGACCGCCGGGCGCACTATGGAAATATTAAAATATAATCTCTATAATCACCGTATGGTCAGGATACTCGCGCACAGGGGCGGGGCGTTTAACGCCCCCGAGAACACGATAGCCGCCTTCCGGCGCGCTTTCGCCGACGGCGCCCATGGCGCGGAATGCGACGTCCGGGTGACCGCCGACGGGGAGTTCGTTCTTTTTCACGACGCGGACGCCGGGAGGCTGACCGGCTTCGACCGGCCGATATCCTCGATGAAGTGGAAGGACCTCTCCAAACTGCGGGTGCTGGGCCGTGAGCCGGTCGCGCATCTGGACGATCTGATCCACGTGCTGGCCGCGCGGAAGGACAAGACCTGTTATTTCGAACTCTGCTTCGACGACCCGGTGCTGGCCGGGCGCCTGTATTACCGGCTCAAGGCCTCTGGTTTCGCCGACCGCCTCTACGCGCTGGTCTTCGCCCACAGGAAGGGCCTGCTCGAAGGGGTCAAGCGGATCTGTCCCGAGCTGGGCGCCGCGGTGATGCCGCTGCTGCCCTGGAACATAAGCCGCACCGCGCTGTCCGCCGGCGCCGACGCGGTATGCGCGGGCTGGATAGACCGCCCCTGGGCCCGCGGTCTCTTCAAGGCTTCGGCCTTCGCCTTCGGCCTGGCCGACCAGCTGGAGATAGCCTCCGGGCTGGGCCTCAAGCTCAGCGGCGGCATCGCCAACACGCCGGACGAGGTGCGCTGGCTGATGGACAGGGGCTTCGATACCGTATGGAGCGACGACGTGCCCATGGCGCTGCGGGCCGCTTACGACGCCGGGATTTCCGCTTTCGGGGAGGATGACATATGACAAAGACCGTATTATGGGTGCTGCTGGTTCTGTCCGGTTCCTACTGGGGGTTCCTTAAGTACCCCGGTTTCCTGTTCAAGCATTCCGCCGAACACCGGGGATTCGTCCTGTTGTCTCCGAAACCCATGGATAAGCCCGGCATCGAATACCTGGACAAGGCCATAGAACGGCTGGAAACTTCGCCTCTCTATTCTCCCTCGAGAAAGTTCGAGGTTTACCTGGCGGGCCCGGGTTTCCTCTATTCGCTGATGACGCCCTTGTGCGGCGACAGCCTCGGCTGCAGTTATTCCCTCATCGACGACCGGATAGTGCTGCCGGTCCCGCACGTCTCCGAGGCCGGGGTGGCGATACTTGTCAGGCAGGCCATATACGACCTCGTGCAGGAACAGATGGAGCCCTTGCAGTATATCTTCCTCAAGGACTGGAAGATGGAAGGATACGCGGAGAGCATAGGGGGGGAGACCCTCGGTTACGCCGCGTCCGCGGTCTGCGGCAACGACGACGTTCCCGAGGATTTCCGGAAGAAGCTGGAAAAGAGGCTGGTCGTGGAGATCCTGATGTCCGACGACAAGATCGGTTTCATGGCGCTTCTCGACGCCAATTACGCGTACGAGCACGCCCTGAAGCGCATGATGCTGCGGCACTGCGGGAAATAAGCGCCGCCCTGTCCGCCGGCCCGCTCTCCTCCGCTGTTAATGAAAAACCCCGCTCGCGGCGGGGTTTTTAAATATTGGCGGAGGGAGTGGGATTCGAACCCACGGTACGGGTTAACCGTACACCGGTTTTCAAGACCGGCGCCTTAAACCGCTCGGCCATCCCTCCATCCTCAGATTATACAAAACGGCGGGGAGCGGGGGAGGCGGGCCATTATTTTAAATGATATAATAATGCGCTCATGAAGAAACTTTTCGGCACCGATGGTATAAGGGGACTGGCCGGCGAGCACCCTTTTGATACCGTTTTCGTCAAAAAAATAGGTCTCGCCGCCGCCAGCGTGACCTCCGCCCGCCTCAACGGCTCGCGCAAAGCCAGGCCTTCGGTCATAATAGGGATGGACTCCCGGGCCTCCGGCCCCTCCATAAAAGCCGCCCTCGCCGAGGGCCTCGCCGCCGGGGGCTTTGAGATACTCGACCTCGGCCTCATCCCGACCCCGGCCGTTTCCTACCTAGTCAAAAGGGAGGGGGCCGACCTCGGCGTGGTCATTTCGGCCAGCCATAATCCGCCGGAATTCAACGGCATAAAGTTCTTCTCGGCCGACGGGCTGAAGCTTTCCGACGCCGACGAGGCTTCCGTGGAGAAGCTGCTGGCTTCCCCGGATCTCCCGGCCCCCGCCGGAGCCCCGGGCGTCAGGCTGGCCGATTTCTCGGCCGATTACGAGGAGTACCTGCTCTCCACCCTGCCCGCAGGCTTCAGCCTGGAGGGAGTGAAGATCGTGCTCGACTGCGCCAACGGCGCGGCCAGCGAGCTGGCCCCGCGGATCTTTAAAAAGCTCGGCGCCGAGATCAGGGTCATGGGCGCCAGCCCCGACGGTTCCAATATCAACGTCGGCTGCGGCGCGCTGGAGACCGGCCCGATGTGCGCGGAGACCGCCTCCTGGGGCGCCTGGTGCGGCGTCAGCTTCGACGGGGACGCCGACCGCTGCATGCTTTCCGACGAAAAGGGCCGCCTGCTCGACGGCGACGATATAATCTCCATAGCCGCGCCGTACCTGAAGTCCGGCGGCCGGCTGAAGAATTCCCGGGTCGTCCTCACCCTGATGTCCAACTGCGGGCTCATCAAGCACCTTCATTCCATGGGCGTCGGAGTGACGCAGGTCGCCGTCGGCGACAAGAACGTGACCGAGGCCATAGAGAAGGAAGAGCTCAGCCTGGGCGGCGAGTCCAGCGGGCACATAATATTCCGCGAGTTCGCCCCCACGGGAGACGGACTTCTGACCGCGCTGCAGACGATGGCGGCCGCCATGGCCGACGGGCGTCCGCTGAGCGCCCAGGTCTCCTGGAAAAGATTCCCGCAGGAGGTCCGTTCTCTCAAGGTGGAGGCCAAGCCGGCGCTGGAGGATATCCCCGGCTTCCCGGAGATGATAGAGGACTGGGAGAAGAGGATGGGCGGCGAGGGCAGGATCTTCGTCCGTTATTCCGGCACCGAGCCGCTGCTGCGCGTGCTGGTGGAGGGAGAGGACGGCGCCCTGGTCCGCGGGATAGCCGACGGGATAATAGATTTTTACGGCAGGAATTCCGGCCGCCATACCGTGGAGGGGAAATGAAAAAAGTGAAGCTCGGAGTTAACATCGATCACGTCTGCACCGTCAGGCAGGCGCGCGGGGAGAAGAACCCGGACCCGGTCGAGGCCGCGCGCGTGGCGCTGGCCGCCGGTGCCGAGATGATAGTCATGCACCTGCGCGGAGACCGCCGCCACGTGCAGGACGCGGACGTCGAGAGGGTGCGCGCCGAGGTGAAGGGTATGCTGCACCTGGAGATGGCCGCCACTGCCGAGATGGAGAAGTTCGCGCTCAAGACCAAGCCCGATTCCGTCTGTCTGGTGCCGGAATCGCCCAATGAACTTACCACGCAGGGCGGGATAAAGCTCTCCGGGAAGACCGCCGAACTTGAGCGGGTGATAAAGTCTCTTTCCGGCGCCGGTATCGAGGTGGCCGTCTTCACCGATCCCGAGCCGGAGGCGATACGCAAGGTCAACAAACTTGGCGCCGACTCAATCGAGCTCTGCACCAGCGCCTACTCCTCCTCCTGGGGCAAAAAGCTGCAGGCCAGGGAGCTTGAGAAGCTGCAACTGGCCTCGTTCCTGGTGAAAGAGCTTAAAATGGGCCTGCACGCCGGCCACGGCCTCGACTATTACAACGTCGCGCAGGTCGCCCGCATCGACGGCATGGACTGCCTGAACATAGGCTACTCCATAATATCCCGCGCCGTCTTCACCGGCCTTCGCTCGGCTGTCGCCGAGATGAAGCGCCTTATCCAATAGGAGGCCAGCGCATCAGCGGGGGACCCCATGCGGCATGGTGTCCCGGTACCACTAAACTATGTGCGGAATAGTAGGATATGTCGGCTCGCGCAACTCTTCCGAGGTCCTCGTCGAGGGCCTCCGCCGCCTGGAGTACAGGGGTTATGATTCCTGCGGCATCGCCTCCGTCAAAGCCAAGGGCGGGCTCTACCTCAAGCGCGTCAGCGGGCGCATAGAGGCCCTCAAGGGCCTGGTGGACGCGGACCCGCCGAAAGATCCAGGCGCCGGCATAGGCCATACGCGCTGGGCCACGCACGGCGTCCCTTCCGAGGACAACGCCCATCCCCATACCGACTGCGCCGGCGAGATGGTGCTGGTCCATAACGGCATAATAGAGAACTACCTGGAACTGCGGGAGAAGCTCGCCGGTTCCGGCCACGATTTCAAGTCCGAAACCGACACCGAGGCCGCCGTTCATCTCCTGGAGCAGAACGTGAAAGCCCTCGCCGCGCGTTCCTCCTCCGGCATGCTGGAGCCCGTCTTCTTCGAGGCTTTCCGTCGGACGCTCTCCGAGCTCAAAGGATCCTTCGCCATCGCCGCGGTCTGGGACAAGTGCCCCGGCGTGATCATGACGGCCCGCATGCACAGCCCCCTGGTCCTGGGCCTGGGCGAGGGGGAGAACTTTGTCGCCTCCGACGTCTCGGCCTTCCTGAAATTCACGCGGCGCGCCGTCTTCCTCAACGACGGGGATATCGCCGTTGTCCGCGCCGGCGGGGCCGAATTCTTCGATTTCTCCGGCAAGAAAACGCAGCGCGACTCCGTCAATATACAGTGGGACTCCACTATGGCCGAGAAGGGCGGCTACCGCCACTTCATGCTCAAGGAGATACACGAGCAGGCCTCTTCCGTCGAGAACACGCTGCGCGGCCGGCTTCTGCCGCTCAAAGAGGACACGCTGGCCCGCGAGATAAACCTGGACCCCGCCGTCCTGCGCTCGGTTAAAACCGTGCAGTTCATCGCCTGCGGCACTGCCTACCACGCCGCCATGGTGGGCAAATACGCGCTGGAGAATTTCCAGGTGCCCGCCCACGCCGATCTCGCTTCCGAATACAGTGACCGCTCCAAGCTGGCCGGCCCCGACACGCTGGCCGTGGCCATCAGCCAGTCGGGCGAGACGGCCGACACCATACACGCCGTGCGCGAGGCCAAGTCCGCCGGGGCCAGAGTCCTGGCTATCACCAATACCGTCGGCTCCACGCTCACGCGCGAGGCCGACTGGGTGCTCTACACCCACTGCGGCCCCGAGATAGGGGTGGCCTCCACCAAGGCTTTCATCGGCCAGCTCTCGGCCATTTACGTTCTGGCGGCGCATTTCGCCGCGGCCCGCAAAGCGGTCTTCGATTCCGACGCCAGGGCGTTCGCCGCCGAACTGCTGAAGGTGCCGCGCCTTATCGAGGACACGCTGGCGATGGAGAAGGAGATAGATGACCTGGCGCGCCGCTACGCCGACCGGGAGCATTTCCTGTTCATCGCCCGCCACATCAATTACCCGATAGCGCTCGAGGGCGCGCTGAAGATCAAGGAGATCTCCTACGTGCACGCCGAGGGCTACGCCGCCGGCGAGATGAAACACGGCCCCATCGCCATCATCGACAAGGGCATGCCCGTGCTGGCCATCGCGACGACCTCGCGGGCCCTCAAGCTGATGGCCGGCAACATGCAGGAAGCCGGCGCGCGCGGAGCCGAGGTCGTGGCCATAGTCGACAAGGAATCCCGCGGCCAGGTCCGCGCCTCTCGCTACATCGAGGTGCCCCAGGCCCCGGAAATACTCTCGCCGATGGTCAACGTGATACCGCTGCAGCTTTTTTCCTACTATTCGGCGCTCGCCCGGGGCTGCGATATCGACAAGCCGCGCAATCTCGCCAAGAGCGTGACGGTGCGCTGATGAGTCCCCGCGGCAAGCCCGGGGCGTTCGTTCCGGGCCTCGGCATAGACATAGTCGAGGTCTCGCGCGTGCGCCGGCTCGCCTCGCGCAGGCCCTCCTTCCTGACCCGCTTCTTCACCCCCGGCGAGATAGAGTACTGCAGCGTCTCGGCAAACCGCTACGAGCGGATGGCCGCGCGTTTCGCCGCCAAGGAGGCGGTGATAAAGGCGCTAGACGACAGGAGCCTGCCGCTAAAGTCCATCGAGATAATCAAGAGCCGTTCCGGACGCCCGTCGGTGAAAATAAGCGCGAAGGGCTACGCCCGCGCGCGCATAGAACTTTCCCTCACCCACACCTCGACGTACGCCTGCGCCGCGGCGCTGGCCTGGCGAAGATGAAACCGCGCAAAGACACCGTCTCCGCTCTGCGCCGGCTGCTGCCGCCGCGGCCGAGCGCAGCCCACAAGGGTGATTTCGGCCGCATACTCGTGATAGCGGGTTCGCGCGGAATGAACGGCGCGGCCGTGGTCTGCGCGCGCGCCGCTCTGCGCGCCGGCGCCGGGCTTGTGACGGCCGCCCTGCCGGAGTCCGAGCGGGCCGTCATGGCCGCAGCCGTGCCCGAGGCCATGACGCTGCCGCTGCCCGGGAAAGATTTTTTCAGGCCGGCGGCCGCGCCGGCCCTTCTTAAAGCCGCCTCCCGCGGGAAATACGACCTGTCCGTCATAGGCCCGGGCCTCTCCATGAAGTCCGCCCCTTTCATCTTAAAGGTACTGCGCGGCCTGTGCCTGCCCTGCGTGGCGGACGCGGACGCGCTCAACGCCCTGGCCGCTTCGGGCTGGAAAGGGGAGCCGCTGCTGGGCGGGTGCCCGGCCGTCTTCACTCCGCACCCGGGCGAGTTCGCCAGGCTTTTTCCCGGCTTCCGCGGGGACCGCGCCGCGGCGGCCGCCGCGCTGGCCGCGCGCGGAGTCACCGCG
>JAVVFK010000070.1:0-10296 GCA_032251015.1 Elusimicrobiales bacterium | reverse complement strand
CGGGGACCTCAGACCTCGGGGGAGATAAAAGGCAGGACGGAACGCCTCTGCCACTTCGCCGGCACGGCCGAGGCGGAGGGGCTGATGCAGGAACTTGCGTCCAGGCCCGAGCCGATGCTGGCGCGCATGCCGCGCCAGCCCGGCCAGAAAGAGGCCCGGTTCCGCCACCTTTTCTCGGCTGCCGCGGCCGGGGCGGCGCCGCCCGTTGAGCCGGCGGCGGCCGGAACACCGCCGCCCGCGGAGGGAACGGACAGGCTCGCGGCCCTGGAGGCCAGGGTCGCCGAGCTGGAAAAAGTTCTGGGGGAAATGAAAGGAGGCTCTTCCGGGCCGCCCGTAGGCCCCTAGGAGGCGGCTGTCAGTTTCTTTATTATCCTCACCAGCCCGCGCAGGTCCGCGCCTTTCGTCATGAACGCGTCGGCCCCGCCTCCGCGCACCGCCTCCGGCTCGTCCAGGGGGTCCGCGCTCAGCACGACGAAAGGGCAGGGTTTTATGGAGGGGTCGGCCGACATGGCCCGGCGGATCGCGTCCGCCCGGCCGTCGGACAGGCGCTGTTCGGCGACCAGGCAGTCAGCGGGACGGGTCCTGAGCTCGCGGAGCGCCTCGAAACAGGAACGGGCGGCGCGGGTGTCCCAGCCGGCGCGGGAAAAGACCGTCGCGAGAAGGTTCAGCCAGATCTTTTTGTCGTCGACCACCAGGATCGAAAGTCTTTTTTGCACGGCCATTTCTCCCCCGCACCGCCCCAGGCGATATAATAGCCGCCGCCACGATGTTTGTCAAGTCTATAAGGTTTTTATCATAAAACCTTATGGATACTGGAAAAAAGGTCCGCCACAATGCAGAATATAAGCCCTTGACTATGGATAACGAGGTATACGCCGCGGTAGGCCGGGCCGTGAGGTCCGCGAGGGACGGTTTCGGCTGGACCCAGGAGGAACTGGGCGACCGTTGCGGCCTCCATCCCAGTTACATAGGGCAGATAGAGAGGGGGGTCAAGAAGGTGAGCCTGGCCACCCTGTACGCCCTTTCCCTGGCCCTTAAGCTCAGGGTTTCCGCCCTCCTGGGCGAGAAGAACGGCGGCGCGCGCCCGGCCTCCGCGCTCGAAGCGCGCATAGCCGGCCTGCTGATGGGTAAGACCCAGCGCCAGCGGGAGTTCGCTTTCAGGATGATGAAAGCGGCAATGAAGCTCTGCCCCCGGAACTGATCCCCGGTTTAGGACCTTTATCCCGTCCGCATGAGCCGTAGGGCTCTTGAAGTCTCCTTCCCCCCAAGCTACAATACGATATGCCCCCGCGCCAGGGGCGCATGTTTTTTACGGGGGTATCCAATGAGCAGGGCATTCGTTAAGAACGAGGGTGAAAGCGCTCCCGCGGAACCGGTCGAGCGCCGGCCCAGCGGCCGGCCCAACTACGTCACGGCAGGCGGCCTCAGGGCTCTGGGAAAAAAAGTGGCGGGCCTGGTCCGTCACCGCGACTCGCTTCTCGCCGAAAAAGGCGACGCGGAGCGCGGGCTCGAACTGAGGCAGGCGGAGCTGGACCTCCTCTATTACGAGGGACAGGTCAAGCGCGCCATACTCGTGGATAACCGGGGCGCTTCGTATCCCGACGCCCGTTTCGGTTCGGAGATCGGCGTCAAAGAAGCCGGCGGGGAGATCAGGAATTACAGGATAGTGGGGGAGGACGAGGCCGACGCCCCGTCGGGGCTCATAAACTGGGCGTCGCCGCTGGCCAACGTCCTGCTGGGCGCCAAAGCCGGGGACAGGGTCGTATGGAAGCGCCGCCAGGGCGATACGACGCTGGAGATAATTTCGGTGGGCTATCCGGAAGGATAAGCCTAGTCGTCGGGGTTCGCGCGCCGCTCCCGCTTCAGGCCGGAGCGGCGTTTCTTTTCGTCGAGCCTTCGCAGTTTAGAGCCGTACGTGGGCCTGGTCGCGCGCCGGCGTTTGGGCGGCCGCAGGGCCGCCGCGATAAGCGAGTCCAGGCGCGCCCGCGCGGCGCGGCGGTTCTGTTCCTGGTTGCGGTGCTCGCTGGCCTCTATCAGCACTTCGCCCCCGGCGGTGAGACGCGAGCCGGCCAGGACCCTGAGCCTCGCCTCTGCCCACGCGGGCAGGCCGGAGAGCGCCGGCGAGAAGCGCAGCTGTACGGCGGTGGCCACCTTGTTGACGTTCTGGCCGCCGTGGCCGCCGCTGCGGATGAAGCGTTCCTCTATGGAGCCGGGGTCGACCCGGAATGGAACAGGGCGGCACTTGTCCTCGCCTTGCGGGGATTGCCCGCAATCGGTGCCGCGAGCTCTGCGAGTGGCCGCGCGTCTTTCGCCTTCCATGCCAAAATATTATCATATAGCCGGCATGGATATTGAGCGCGCTTTCAACCTGGCCGAGGCGGCGTTGTGGTTCGCGGCCGGCCTTACGCTGGCGGGCGCGCGGCGCGGGGAACCCTTCGCGCGGATGAAAGGCCTTACCGCCGCGGCCGCCGCTCTCTTCGTTCTTTTCGGCCTCTCCGACCTGGCCGAGATGAAGACCGGCGCCTGGTGGGCGCCGGCCTGGCTGCTGGCCTGGAAGACCGTCAACGGCCTGGCCCTGCTTTTCTGCGTGGGGCGGATGTATTATATTTTCAAAACAGGACGGGAGGAAAAATGATAAAGGACACTCTGGCGAGGATAGAATCGGCGATAGCCAGGATAGAGGCCGGCGGATCCAAGGACAAAACCGAGCTGGTGGCGCTGCTCAACAAGCTCAAGTCCGAGCTGGCGGCCCTGCCGCCGGAGCGCATAGAGGAGGCCCGCAGCATAGGCCGCTTCACCGAGGCCGCGGCGCACGAGGCCACGCGCGAGGAGGCCAGCGCCCGTCTGAAAGAGATCTCCATCGAGGGAGTGGAGCAGGCGGTCAAAGGGTTCGAGGCGACTCATCCGACGATGGTCGGCGTGGTCAACGAGATCTGCATGATACTGGCGCGGATGGGGATATGAGGCGGCTGCTGGCCGCGCTGGCCCTCGGGTTGTGCGGCTGCGCCACCGGAGCGCCGGAGGGCGTCGAGCCCGTGACGGGCTTCGAGCTGGACCGATACCTGGGCAAGTGGCACGAGATAGCCCGCCTGGACCATCGCTTCGAGCGCGGGCTTTCGAAAGTGACGGCCGAATACTCCATGAGGGAGGACGGCGGCGTGCGCGTGCTCAACCGGGGCTACAGCGGGGAGAAGGGGGAATGGAAGGAGGCCGAGGGACGCGCTTATTTCACCGGCGACAGGACGGTCGGGGCGCTGAAGGTCTCTTTCTTCGGGCCTTTCTACGGCGGTTACAATGTCATAGAGCTCGACCGGGAGAATTACTCCTACGCCCTTGTCTGCGGGCCGGACAGGTCGTACCTGTGGATACTCGCCCGGACGCCGGAACCCGACCCGGCGGCGCTGGAGCGGCTCAAAGCCCGGGCCGCGGAACTCGGTTTTGAAACGGATAAACTTATCTATCCCGGCTGAGAACGGGGGGAATAAAAAAGGACGGCCGGACCGGCCGTCCTTTTTTTTTATGCCCGGGCGAACGTTACTTCAGGGCCTGTTTGCTGATGTGCTTCCAGGCGCCTTTGAGTTCGGACTTCATGTTCTTGAGCTCGGAGGCGCTGGCGCGTCCCACGCGCTCGTAGCGGCGGGTCACGTCGTCCACGATCTTCTCGTAGGCTTCCTTGTTGAGCTCCTTGAGTTTCTCGGCTTTCTCCAGGACCTCCCCCTTCATCTTAAGTGTCCACCCGGCGATGGCCTTGCGGTTCTTCTCTCCCCGTTTGCCGGTGAGGAAATAAGTGCCGAGAGCGGCCAGGGCCGCGATGCCCATGCCGGTGCTTATGGCTTTGGTCGATCTTTTCATATTGATGCCCCCTTCCTGTTCATTCTGTCGTCTTTTCACTGTTGGAGAATGTTACAAAATCGCGCCGCCGCTTGTCATCCGGGCGGCCTCCAAGATGTATAATTATATTAAAGCACGCGCGGGCCCGGCCCGCCACGGGGGAGAATTCATGAAAATAAATTTCACAGCCTCGTTCGTACTGGCCGCCTCTCTGGCGTCCGCCGCCCACTCGGCGCCCGCAAAGACCTACGAGGTCCGCAGCGTGACCGTCGCCCCCTATTCCGGCCCGATAACCCCGGTGGCGGCCGAGTTCCTTTCGGACGCCGTGCGGCGTCTCAACGCTGAGGGCGGCGCCGACATGCTGGTCATAGCGCTCGATACCCCCGGGGGCCTGGACGCCTCTATGCGCCTGATAATAAAGGAGATGCTGTCCTCCAAAAAGCCCGTCGCGGTCTATGTCTCGCCGCAGGGCGCGCGCGCGGCCTCGGCCGGGGTCTTTATCGCCATGGCCTCGCCGCTGGTGGCGATGGCGCCCGGTACCAACATCGGGGCGGCCCATCCCGTGATGCTGGGTTCCGTTCCTTCGCCCGGCGACATGCAGGGGAAGGACGGCGGGAAGAAACAGAAGAGCACCCCGATGGAGGACAAGGTCCTCAACGACGCTTCGGCTTACATAAAATCCATCACGCAGAAGACCGGCCGCAACGTTAAATGGTCGGTGGACGCGGTCAAGAAGAGCGACTCGATCTCCGCCGAGGAGGCCGTGAAAGCGGGCGTGGCGGACTTCATGGCCGAAGATCTCGACGAGCTTTTTAAGAAGGCCGACGGCTTCAAGGCCGGCGATTTCGGGAAGCTGTCCGTGAAGAAGCCGGCCGTGGGCCGCTTCGAGCAGACGCGCCGTCAGAAGTTCCTGGCGGCCGTGACCGACCCTAATATAGCGATGATACTAATGAGCCTGGGCGCGGCGGGACTGTTCATCGAGCTCTACAATCCGGGCCTGATACTGCCGGGCGTCGTCGGCGGCATCTCGATGCTGCTGGCCTTCTATTCGTTCCAGACCCTGTCGGCCAGCTTCGCCGGCGTGGGCCTGATACTGCTGGCTTTCGTGCTGTTCATAGCCGAGATAAAGGTAATGAGCTACGGCCTCCTCGCGGTGGGCGGCGTTATCGCCATGACGCTGGGATCGCTGATGCTGTTCAGGCAGCCGTCGCTGGGAGGTCTGTCGATATCAATGGAAACCATACTAGCTAACGTCATAGGCGTGGTCGCGGTCACCGCGCTGCTCGCCTGGATAGTGATAAGGGCCCATATGCGCAAGGTGGTCACGGGCATAGAGAGCCTGGAGGGCAAGAAGGCGCTGGCCAGAACGGCGCTCGCCCCGAAAGGCAAGGTCCTGGCGGAGGGAGAGATCTGGGACGCCGAGCTGACTTCCGGTTCGGCCGAAGCGGGAGAGGAACTGGTGGTGGAGAAAGTGAACGGTTTCCACATCACCGTCCGCAGGCCCTGAGCCTTCCGACGGGGGTCCGCGGGGTGAAATTGAAAACCCCTCCCCCGTTGTGTCATAATACTATATAGATTCAATCCGGCCGGCGGAGGATGGTACCGGGACACCATGCGGCATGGTGTCCCCCGCTGATACACCATGCGGCATGGTGTCCCCCGCGATGCGGCCGGGTTCTGCTGATTTCGTTTTTCATCCACGGAGGATACGGCCTATGGGAACCAGGTTTACCGAGCGGGCGCAGCGCGTGATACTGATCGCGCAGGAGGAGGCCAAGCGTCTCAACCACGATTATGTCGGCACCGAGCATATCCTGCTCGGTCTCATCGCTCTCGGCGAGGGCGTCGCGGCCCAGGTCCTCTCCAATATAGGCGTCGACCTGCGCAAGGTGCGCGCCGAGATAGAGAAGATCGTCGGCATCGGCGACAACATGATGCTGCTGGGCGAGATCCCGTTCACGCCGCGCGCCAAGAAGGTCCTGGAATTCGCGGTCTCCGAGGCCTCCGACATGAAGCATACCTATATAGGCACCGAGCATATCCTGCTCGGCCTCATCCGTGAGGAGGAGGGCGTGGCCGCCCGCGTGCTGCAGAACCTGGAGCTCAAGCTGGATACCATGCGCGAGGAGGTCCTCAGCACTCTCGGCGAGACCGAGCAGGCCGGCGCCGAGGGCAAGGGCGAGAAGGGCGAGCAGCGCGAGCAGGTCCAGCCCCGTTCCCACGCCGCGCCCAAGGGCAAGACCAAGACCCCCACTCTCGACGAGTTCGCGCGCGACATGACGCAGCTGGCCCGCGACGGCAAGCTGGACCCGGTCATCGGCCGCGCCAACGAGATAGACCGCCTGGTGCAGGTGCTGGGCCGCCGCACCAAGAACAACCCCGTGCTGATAGGCGAGCCCGGCGTGGGCAAGACCGCCATCGTCGAGGGCCTGGCGCAGAAGATAATTTCCGGCGATATTTCCGACACGCTGGCCGGCAAGCGCCTGCTCTCGCTGGACCTGGCCTCCATCGTCGCCGGCACCAAGTACCGCGGCGAGTTCGAGCAGCGCCTCAAGAGCATCATCGAGGAGATACGCAAGGCCAAGAACTCCATCATCGCTTTCATCGACGAGCTGCACACCGTCATCGGCGCCGGCGCGGCCGAGGGCGCCATAGACGCCTCCAACATGCTCAAGCCGGCGCTCGCGCGCGGCGAACTGCAGTGCATAGGCGCCACCACCTTCGACGAGTACCGCAAGCATATAGAGCACGACCCGGCCCTGGAGCGCCGCTTCCAGCCAGTGGTGGTGGACCCGCCGTCCGTGGAGGAGACCGTCGAGATCCTCAAAGGCCTCCAGGACAAGTACGAGGCGCATCACAAGTGCAAGTACACCGATCCGGCCATCTTCGCCGCGGTCGTGCTGTCCGACAAATATATCACCGACCGGGCCCTGCCCGACAAGGCCATCGACCTGCTCGACGAGGCCGGCAGCCGCGCGCGGCTGACGATCTCGGTGGTCCCGCCCGAGTTCAAGCAGAAGGAGATGGAGCTGGAGGAGGTCACCAAGGAGAAGAACGCGGCCTCCTACGCGCAGGAGTTCGAGAAGGCCTCCAAGCTGCGCGACAAGGAGAAGGAGCTCAAGAAGGCCATCGAGGACGCGCGCAAGAAATGGCGCGAGGCCCGCGACAAGCAGACTCCCGAGGTCACCGAGGAGGACATCGCCTCCATCGCCTCCAAGTGGACCGGCATCCCGGTCACCCGCATGACCGAGAGCGAGGTGGACAAACTTAAGAACATGGAAGGCGAGGTGCACAAGCGCCTCATCGGTCAGGACGAGGCCGTAAAGATCATCGCCCAGGCCATCAAGCGCAGCCGCACGGGCATGAAGGACCCCAAGCGCCCGATAGGAAATTTTATATTCCTGGGCCCGACGGGCGTAGGCAAAACCGAGCTGGCCCGCGTGCTGGCCGATTTCCTCTTCGGCAACGAGGAGGCCATGGTCCGCATCGATATGTCCGAGTACATGGAGAAGTTCTCCGTGAGCCGCCTGATCGGCGCGCCCCCCGGCTACGTCGGCTACGAGGAGGGAGGCAAGCTGACCGAGCTGGTCCGCCGCAAGCCTTATTCCGTCGTCGTGCTCGACGAGATAGAAAAGGCCCACCCGGACGTCTTCAATATACTGCTGCAGATCATGGACGAGGGTACGCTGACCGACAGCCTCGGCCACAAGGTCAGCTTCAAGAACTGCATCCTCATCATGACCTCCAACGTCGGCGCGCGGCTCATCTCCAAAGGCAAGTCGCTGGGATTCATGCCCGCCGAGGACAAGGAGAAGGATTACCGCGAGATGAAGGACACCGTGATGGACGAGGTCAAGCGCGTCTTCAATCCCGAGTTCATCAACCGCGTCGACGAGATCATAGTCTTCCGGCCGCTCACCGAGGCCGACATGGTCCATATCCTGGAGCTTAACCTGCGCAAGGTCGAGAAGAAACTCGACGACAGGAAGCTCAAGCTGGCGATAACCGACGCGGCCAAGACGTTCCTGATCAAGACCGGCTTCGACGCCAACTACGGCGCGCGCCCGATACTGCGCACCGTGCAGAGGCTGCTGGAGGACCCGATCGCGGAGTTCATCCTCAACGCCAACGCCAAGCCCGGCGCCACGATAAAGGCCGATTACAAAGGCGAGGGCGAGGCCCTTACTCTCTCCGCGGACTGATCCCGCCGGATGAAGAAGAAGGCAGCAGCAGCCCTGGGCTTCCTGACCGCCGCCATGTGGGGGTTTTACCTGCTGGGCGGCCTGGCCGCCGCGCGTTTCGCGGCGGCCGGATTCCCGCCGCACGAGGCCGTCCAGGCCGACAGCCCCGAGACTCCGCTGAGCGACCTGGAGTGGGACGCGATGGTCTCGGCCCTGTCCAAGGCCTCCATCGCCTATCCCGGCCGCGTCGGCATCTACCTCAAGGACCTGCGCAGCGGACGTACCTGGGGCTATCAGCCCGACCGTCTATTCCCTTCCGCCAGCCTCATAAAAGTCCCCATCATGGCCGCGGTCTTCGATAAGATCGCGCG
Organism: Elusimicrobiales bacterium; assembly: GCA_032251015.1. Classification (GTDB taxonomy): domain Bacteria; phylum Elusimicrobiota; class Elusimicrobia; order Elusimicrobiales; family UBA9959; genus UBA2231. The sequence goes on along the minus strand of JAVVFK010000070.1, from coordinate 1,913 downwards.
CGGCGAACTTTCGCTCGAAGCCCGCATCCGCCTGACCGGCAAGGACCGGCGCGGCGGCTCGGGTTCGCTCAAGTGGGCGCGCGAGGGCACCACGCTCAGCGTGATGGAACTGCTCTACAAGATGATCACCGAGAGCGACAACACTGCGGCGCAGATGATCATAGACCTCGTGGGATATTCCTACCTGGAGCACGCCTTCCGCAAGATAGGCCTCGTTTACACCAATATAACGCCCGAGGGCATGAGTCTCCGGTCCGGACGCGTCGCGCGCGAGAATTACACCACGCCGCGCGAGATGGCTCTGCTGGTGGACAGGATCTACGCGGGGGCCATGATCGACCAGGGGTCGAGCCAGCTCATGCTGGACCTGATGAAGCACAATAAGGGCCGCACCCGCCTGCGCAAAGGTCTCCCGATCGGCTGGGAGATAGGGCATAAGACCGGCCTGCTGCGGCGGTCCTGTCACGACGTGGGGGTGGTGTTCTCTCCGAGGGGGGACTATATAATCGCCGTGCTTACGGGCGACGTGCCCAGTTATTCCAGCGCCAAGCGCTTTATCGCGACCATGGCCAAGCTTACCTACGGCTACTACAACATCGACGCTTCCTACGCGGCCGCCGGCCGTTCCCGCAATCCCGCTTCCATCTGAGCCGGGCTCAGTCCTTACGCGGCGTCTCTTTCGCTATGAGTACTTTCACGGCCGCGCGCATCACGCGGCTGTCGTCGAAGAACTTGGCGCCCGGCTCCGCGCCGAAGACGCGCGGGTCGTAGATCGGATTGTACGGGAAAGAGTTAGGCGCGGCGGCCTTTTCACCCGGCCGCAGCACCTTGTAAACCCGGAAAGTGGAGGTCTGGTGCGCGGGGGCGAAGAGCTTCAGCCTCTCCGGGGCGAACTGCATCAGGTACGCCGCCGACGCGGTAGGGAGGAGCAGTTCGCCGGCCAGGTAGCGGAAGGACTTGTCCGACCGGTCCAGCACGAAATGATTCTCGTGGACGAAGTAGTCCGCGCCGTACTCCAGGCAGAGAGCGTGGAGTTTCCTCTCGCTTCCGAAGATCGCCCGCGCGAAGCGCTCGAACTTATCCCTTAGGCGCCTGGTCTCGAACTTGGGGTTGAGCGCCGTCGGACGGCCGGCGTAGGTCAGCAGCGCCGCCGAGGCCCCGAGGTTCCCCAGGAAAACCTCGTCCTTCCCCGTGTCATTTCTCGCCCATTCGACCAGCGTCTTCACGTCGCCGCGGTAAAAGGTCGGCGGCGACTCCGGCAGCGGCTTGAGCCCGAAGGCGAGCAGGTCCGACGCAAGGGCCAGCGCCAGGCATAACGCGGCGAGGGCCGCGGTCCTCTTTCCGCCCAGCGCCGCCGCCGACCTCCTGAGCATCCCGGGGTAAGCGGCCGCGCAGACCGCCAGGAAAAAAGCGCTGAAGAGGAACATCCTCACGGCGAAGAAGGAGGCCAGCAGGAAGGCGACGGCCAGCGAGAAAAAAAGAAAACGATGGGCCGGCGCCCCGCCGCGCAGCTTCCAGCCGGTGTAGAGGAAAGGGGGGAGGCCCAGCGGCAGCAGCACCGAGAGATAAGCGAACCAGTCGTATATTCCCGGGGTCTTGAGCGCTTCCACCCATAATACCCGGGCTTCGAAGGGCAGCAGCAGCGGGTCCGCGGGTTTGCTAAGCAGGAACCGGACCTTCTCGAAGAAGAGCGAATAGACGTGCGAATATTCCCGGGCGTCGGCGCCTGGCAGCAGCGCGGCGGCGGCCGCCAGCAGCGCCGCCGCGCCGAGAAAGACCAGCGCCCGCCGCCCGGCGGGCAGCCCGAAGGCCCGGCCCGCGTACAGCGCGGCGGCGAGCGCCGCCAGCAATATCATCGGCGGCGAGAGAAGCAGTCCCCCCGCGCGCAGGACCGGCACCGTAAGCGCGGCGAT
>JAVVFK010000006.1:0-26795 GCA_032251015.1 Elusimicrobiales bacterium | reverse complement strand
CACCAAGATCTCCGACCACCGCGTGATGAGCCCGCTCAAGAACGACATGAAGGCCTGCATCACCTGCCACTCCCAAGGCGAGAACTGGCTGCGCGAGCGCGTCTACCAGATACAGGACCGGACGGTCTCGCGCCTCATCCGCTCGGGATACGCCGCGGCCGAGGCCGCGAAGCTCTTCGAACTTGCCAACGAGGCCGGGGCGGCCGGGAAGAGGATAGACAAGGCGCTCTACGCCGAAGCCCGCGAGAATTACGAGCAGGCGCTCTACCGCGTCATCTTCATAGGCGCGGAGAACTCCACGGGCTTCCACCATCCCGACGAGGTCCTGCGGGTGCTGGGCGACGCGGGCTCATACGCCCGCAAGGCCGAGGGCCTGCTGCGGCAGGCGCTGGCCAAGGCCGGCGTGAACGCTCCCGCGAAAACGGACCTGGAACTCAGGAAGTACCTGGAGAACCGGGGCGAAAAGAACCTCGGTTTCGACAGGAGCATGGAGTTCGAGGACCCCTACGCCCGCGAATAAAACGCGGGAGAGGTGTCCCCTCCGGAAAAGGCCCGCGCGACCCGCGGGCCTTTAAGTTTTGTAGAATCGGTATATACAGATGACCTTTTCCCTATTGCTCGCAGCCCTGATGCCCGCCGCCGCGGCCCAGCCGGTCCTGACTTTCGACGAAGCCCGGCGCGGGATGCTGGCGGGAAATCCGCGCGCCCAGGCCTCGGCCCAGGGCATGCAGAGCGCCCGGGAAAGGCTGACGGCGGCGCGTGCCGGGCTTTACCCCTACCTGTCGGCCTCGGCCTCCTACGCCCGCTCCGGCTCGCAGGGCCTGGCCCCGGGAGACTCGTACTCCTACGGCTTCAGCGGCAGCCAGCCCCTGTTCTCCCCCTCCGTGCCGGCCGCGGTGCGCGCCGCAGAAGCTTCTTACCGTTCGGCCGCGGCCGCCTACGACGGCCTGGCGTCCCGCCTCGGCTACGACCTCAAGGCCTCGTTCGCCGGCATACTCAACGCCAGGGAGGCCCTCGCCCTCTCGGACGAGACCCTTGAAAGGCGGGAAGAGAACCTGGAACTGATACGCCTTAAGTACGACGCGGGGCGCGAGAACAAGGCCGCGCTGCTGGAGACCGAGGCGGCCCTCAAGACCGCGCGCTGGCGCCACGAACGCTACAAAAAAGAGCTTCTGCTCCTCGAGCGCGGCCTCAACCGCCTGCTCGGCCGGGGACTCCGCGAGCCGGTGCCCGGGCTCTCGCTGCCGGAACCGCCCGCGCCGCCCGCGGACCTGGCCGCCTTCGAGGCCCGGCTCCGCGAACACCCGTCGCTGCGCGCGGCCCGCGCCGCCGTCGATTCTGCCATGGCGTCCGGGGACAGCGCGCGGGCCGGCAGGCTCCCCGAAGCCTCGGCCAACGGCAGCTACCGCTGGAGCGGCGCCGACTGGCCGGACCGGAATAGCGCGTGGTCGCTGGGGGCCAGCGTGAGCCTTCCCCTTTTCGCCGGCGGCCGTCTCAAGGCCGGAGTCGCCGCCGCCCGCAGCGCGCTGGCCTCGGCGGAAGCGGATTTCAGGAACGCCTCGGACGAAGTCTACCTGTCGGCCGAGGACGCGTTCCTCTCCTGGCGGGAAGCCTCCTCCTGGCTGGACGTCGCGAAAAGCTCCCTCGACGCGGCCGAGGCCAGGGCCTGGCTGGTGCGCAAGCAGTACCTGGCCGGGCAGACCTCTTATTTCGAATGGAGAACGGTGGAAGATTCGCTGATAACCGAACAGAACGAATACCTTTCCGCCGGGCGGGCACTGGCGCTGGCGCACGCGGCCTTCGTCCGCGCGATCGGAGAATGATATGACGAAAAAACCCTTCTACAAGACCAAGAAATTCATCTTCGGGGCGGGCATAGTGCTGCTTATCGGAGGCTGTTACTCCCTCGTGAAAAAAAAGCGGGCCGAAGCCGAGGCCCGGCGCGTGGCCGCCATGACCGCTTTCACTCCCGAAAAAGGGGACCTGGTGACCAAGACCCAGGCCACGGGCACCGTCGAGCCGGAGAACCGCGTCCTGGTGACGCCCTCGGTCTCCGGGAGGGCGGAAGAGGTCCTCTTCGAGGAGGGCAGGGTGGTGGAGCAGGGCGCCGTCCTGGCCTGGGTGAGTTCCAGCGAGCGCACGGCCCTGCTCGATTCGCTCAAGATGAAGGACTCCACCCCGGAGGAGCGGCTCATGGTGGAAGAGGCCTACAACCTCACCCCTGTCGTAGCCCCTATCTCGGGAATGGTGATAAAGCGCTCCGTGGAACCCGGCCAGTCCGTGAGCCCGTCCAGGGAACTCGCGGTGATCTCCGACCGCCTGATAGTCAAGACTTTCGTGGACGAGACCGATATCGGGTCGGTCAAAGCGGGCCAGCGCGCCGAATTCTACCTCGACGCCTTCCCTAAGTCGAAGCGCGAGGGCAGGGTGCTGGCGATCTCGCACGAGTCCGTGATGAAGGACGGCGTGATCGTATACGAGGTGAAGGTCCTGCCGTCCGGCACCATAAAGGCGCTGCGCTCCGGCATGACCGCCGACGTGCTGATAACCACGGGAAGAAAGGAAGGGGTCCTGATGATCCCCAAGCGGGCGGTGAAATACCGCGACGGCGGAGCCGCGGTGTCGGTCAAGGAGACCCCCTCATCGCCGCTATCCGAAAAAGAGATAAAGACGGGCGAGGCGGACGAGAAGAGGATAGAGGTGAAGGAAGGCCTGGCCGAAACCGATACCGTCTATTATTCCACCGGCATAGCCGGGGAACGGTCCGGCTTCCGCATGCGCTTCTGAGCGATGGCTCCACTCATAGACATAAAGAGCGTCTCCAAGACGTATGCGACGGGCTCCTTCACCGTGGAGGCCCTCAAGAACGTTTCTATGACCGTGGAACCGGGAGAGTTCGTCGCCCTGGTCGGCCCTTCGGGCTCGGGCAAGAGCACCCTGCTCCATATCATGGGATTTCTGGACAGGCCGGACTCGGGCGAGTATTATTTCGCGGGCCATCCCACGGCCAGCCTCGGGGAAGGCCGCCTCGCGGCCATACGCAGCCGCATGGTCGGCTTCATCTTCCAGTCCTTTCATCTTCTCAAGCGCACCACGGCCAAGGACAACGTGCTCCTGCCTATGGTCTACACCGGCCTCGGCACCGACGACCGCAAGGCCCTGGACTGCCTGTCGCTGGTCGGCCTGGCCGACAGGGTGAAGCACAAGTCCAACGAACTTTCCGGCGGCCAGTGCCAGCGCGTGGCCATAGCCAGGTCGCTGGTCAACGACCCGCTGGTCGTCATGGCCGACGAGCCGACGGGCAACCTCGACGCCGCCAGCCGTCACGAGGTCATGCAGGCGATAAAGTCGCTCAACGAGCGGGGACTTACGGTGATCGTCGTCACCCACGACGACGAGGTCGCGGCCATGACCAACCGGGTGGTCCGGATGAAGGACGGGGAGATCGTCTCCGACGAGACTGTCCGCCCGCCGGCGGCGTCAAAGCCCGCCGCCGCGCCCCTTCCCCCGGCCAGGCTGGGCTTTTCCCCCTCCGAGTTCGCCGAGCAGCTTAAAGTCGCCTTCAAGGCCATCTGGAGCCATAAGACGCGCAGCGTGCTGACCGTGCTGGGCATCTTCATCGGCGTCGGCGCCATAATCTCGCTTATGACCATAAGCGAGGGCTTCATGAAAAGCCTGCTCTCCGGCGCCAGCGAAGACGACGCCAAGAAAGTCTGGGTGACGCCGCGCTGGCAGCCCGGCAAGCCCAGGCGCCGCTTCACGATGAGCGAGGTCGACGCGCTGCGCCTTAAAGTGCCGCTGGCGGAGAACGTCCAGCCCATGCTGCACCGGGACCTCACCATAACGGCAGGGGACAGGCGCGTGGAATCCACCGTCAATACTCACGAGGGCTTCGCGCTCAAGGACCAGGTCCCCCCGGGGGGGTATTTCCAGAACCGCGCGGTGGCCGGAAGGTTCTTCACCAAGGCCGAGAACCTTTCCAGGGCCAGGGTCGCCGTGATAAACCACGCCCTGGCGAAAAAGATCTTCGACACCGTGGAGGCGGTCAACGCCGAACTAAGGATAAAAGGACTGGCGTTCACGGTGGTGGGAGTGACCGAGGACCATAAGACCGAGCAGATGTTCGGAGGACGGCCGACCGCGTATATCCCGCTCAACACGGCGGCCAAGCGCGTATTCGGCGAGACCAGGCTCAGTTACCTGGAAGTGACGGCCCCCACCCCGGCCGACACCAAGGAGACCAGGCGCCAGATAATAGAGGTCCTGCGGGAGGAGCGCAATCTCCGAGAGGACGCCGAGGACGATTTCGAGGTCCGGACCTTCGAGGCGCAGATAGAGATGTTCAAGCAGACCATGGGAAAGATCTCGCTGGTGGTCTACGGCATCGCCGGCATCTCGCTGCTGGTGGGCGGCATAGGCATCATGAACATAATGCTGGTCAGCGTGACCGAGCGCACGCGCGAGATAGGACTGCGCAAGGCGCTGGGCGCGCGCAACTCCGACATACTCAGCCAGTTCCTGATAGAGGCGGTGGTGCTCTGCGTGCTGGGCGGCGTGCTGGGCGTGGGGCTGGGCTACGGCCTGGCCTGGGCGGCCTGGTTCTTCACAAAAGTGCAGCCGGCCCTGGGGGCCGGCACGATAGCCTTCGCCTTCGGTTTTTCCACGCTCATCGGCGTGGGCTTCGGCTTCTGGCCCGCGATGCGCGCGGCCATGCTCGACCCGATAGAGGCCCTGCGCTACGAATAAAGGCATTCACGCCGTTATCTCCGGAACGGGGCGTCAGGCCCGCGGCTTAATCCGGCCCTTCCTTCGCGAGAGCATCATCAGCATAAAACCCACAAGGGCCGCCACGCCGGCCGCCGCGTAAACTGCGGGAGAACTGATGGCGACGTTCCTGCGCACCGTTACCTCCGCTTCGTTCACCCGCAAAGGTAAGAGCCCGGCTTTCCGCAGATATACTATGAGGATATATTCCCCCGGCTCGGTGATCTCGAACGTCTCAAGAGGGATCACGGCGCGCCGGCTCCCCCCGGTCTTAGAAGTGGGATTTTCGTAGCGCCCCCGGACCCCCCACGCTTCCGCGCCGGACCCGTCCGTCAGGTGCATTTCGTATAAAAAATCTTTCCTTCCGGAAGAAGCCGCTCGTTCGACATCCAGAACTAGCCGCAAAGGATTCATGGCCGGGTCGAGAGAGACGCGTATGGGCGAAACACGATGAGAAATACTGCCGTTTATCTCAGATCCGCCATACGGGACAGAGCGGTCATTAGGGGATATCACCGGATAAATCCCGACAGCTTTGCCGGAATATTTCCCCACATAATTGGCGTAGGCCACCATGAATATCAAGGCCGCGGAGAAGGTAAAGATCCCCGCTAACTTAATTTTGACTTTCGACATACGCTCCTCCATGGGCCCGGCACGGCGCCGCCGCAGTTCCGGATAACTCAGTATTTTCCGTAAAATTCCAGCAGCAGGTCCCGGTGCAGCGCGTCGAGCGCGGAACCGGGGCCCGCGTAGTTGTTGACCACCGAGCAGAAGGCCAGGGTGCGGCCCCTCTTCGTTTTAAGATACCCGGCGTAACCCCTAACGTTCCTCAGCGAGCCCGACTTGACGCGCAGCGCGCCCTCCAGCGGCGTGCCCGCTCCCATGCGCTTTATATGGCCGAAGGCGTCGGGATCGCCCGGGTAGGGCAGGGAATCGTAGAAGACGGGAAACCAGGGCTTTTTGGATACGAACGCCAGCAGGCGGGCGAAGTCCCCGGCCCGGACCAGGTTGACCCGCGAGAGGCCGCAGCCGTCGGCGACATGAAAACCTTCGGCGACGCCTTCCGCCGCCAAGAACGCGGAGACCGCCTTTCTCCCCTCTTCCGGTGTTCCGCCGGCTCCTTTCTCAAGGCCCATGTGGCGCAGCAGCAGCTCGGCGTAGAGGTTAAAACTGCGCTTGTTGAGCGCCCGCACTATTTCGGAGAGCGGCGCCGAGGTCGAAGAGGCCAGTTCGTAGGCCTCCGGCGGCGCCTTCCCCCTGGCCGGTTTCCCGCCGGTCTTTATTCCGGCCGCTGAAAGGCTTTCAGTCAGCGCGCGGGCGGCGTACAGGGCCGGGTCGGGCAGCGCGGCCTTTATAGCGAAATCCACGGGACCTTTCGGGATGGTCCCCCGCAGCACGGCGGTGTCCTGCCCGGGAAAGGCGAAGACATAACCGTTGTCTCCGGAGCCCTCGGGTCCGGTAAGCATCAGGTTCTCGAAAGACAGGCCCGGCATCGGGGGCTCGGTCCTTAGAACTTCGGCCTTATCGCCGGCCGACGCGCCGGGCCCGAAATAGATCCTGTAGAGATTGTCGTTGACGGTGAGAGCCGAGGGACGCGCGGCGTAATAGTTGCCGATATCCTCCCAGGACCATGACCCGGGCTGAAAGCTCTCGAACAGCGTCTCGTCGGCCAGTACGGAACCCCGCACCGAACTTATCCCCGCGGCCCGAAGCCGCTCCGCCCAGCCGGAGTAGACGGCCGACAAGGCGGGAGCGTTCCTTATTATCTCGGAACCGGGCGAGGGATCGCCGCCGCCGACCAGGTAAACATCGCCGCCGATGACGGCTCCCGCCGGTCTTTCCGCGGAGACCAGCCGGGTGACGAACCTTTTTTCAGGGCCGAGGTATTCCAGGGCGGCCGCCGTGACCGGCAGCTTCATCGTGCTCGCCGGCACGAGGCTTAGGCCGGCGTTCCTGGCGAATATCTCTTTGCCCGAGGCGGCGTCCATCACGGCGAAGCCCCAGGAAGAGCCGTCCATTGACGGGGCGGCGGCCGTATTCTTAACCACGGAGCTTATGGAGGCGGACCAGAGCGGGCAGGCGGCGGACAGAAGCAAAGAGAAGATGAGGATTTTCATATTTTGAAGTATACAAAATGGCGGCGGGAGGACGCTTCAGGGGACACCAGGCGGCATGATGTCCCCGCGCCCCCGCCCTATTTTATAGAATCATCCCATGAGGATCTCCGCCGGCTGGGCCGGTATCGCGGGCTGGCTGGCTTTCGCTTTCGCCTGCTCCGCCTTCTTCCTTCCGATAGTCAACCCGGATATCTACTGGCATCTCTCGGCCGGCCGCTACATGGCCGCGGCCGGCTCGCTGCCGCGCGCGGACTTTCTCTCCTGGACGATGGCCGGGGCGGACTGGGTGAATTTCGAATGGCTGCCCCAGTTGCTCTATTACGCCGTCCATTCGGCGGGCGGTTTCCCGGCGCTGGTCCTGCTGAAGTCGGCGCTGCTGGCCCTCACGCTCCTGGCGGTAAGGGCTTCGCTGGTTCAGAACGGCCGGGCGGCGGCCCTGCCTTTCGCTCTCCCTTTATTCACGGCCGCGATCGTCTCCGCCTGCGACCTCAGGCCCGAGAATTTCAGCGTTCTATTCTTCGCTGTCACTCTGCTGGCGCTGGAAAAGTTGCGCCTCAAAGGCGGCGGGGTCAGCGCCCGTTCCCTCGCGGCGACCGCCCTGTTCTTCGCCCTGTGGGCCAATTCGCACGCCGGCTACGTTTACGGCCTGATACTAGTACTCTTCTACGCGGCCGGCTCCTTCCTGGACGGTCGCCGGGGAACGCCGCCCGCAGCCCGGCCCGGGGTTTTTCTGAAATTATTCGCGGTCGGCCTGGCCGCCAGCCTCCTCAACCCCTACGGCTGGAAAGTCTTCGCCGTAATGATGGACCACCAGCGCCATATCGCGGACCTGTCGCTTTATATCATGGAATGGGCTCCCTTCGACATAACCAGTCCCTACCAGTGGCCTTACGCGCTGACCCTGGCCGGCTCGGCGGTCGCCCTTGTCTTTTTCACCGCCAGGACCGGGCGCCCGCCGGCCGCGCACCTGGCGTCCCTCCTATTCTTCGGCTATGCCTCGCTCAGCCACGTCCGCCACACTCCCTTCTTCATGATAGCCGCGGTCACGTTCTTCGCCGCCCTGCCTTGGGAGAGAGCGGTCCCGCCCCGCGGCGCGCGCGTGCTGAAGGCGGCGGCCGCCGCGGCGCTGCTGGGACTGGCAGGCTGGTTCTACCCGCGCCTGGTCTGGAGCCAGTACGACGGGACGGCCCGCACGCTGGTGCTGGGCAGCGAAGGGCTGGCTGAATTCCTGCGCGCCAACCAAGCGCCCCTCTCCCGGCTGCGCATGTTCAATCACTGGGGTTGGGGAGGCTGGCTGGGCTGGGAACTGGCCCCGGAGTACAAGGTCTACGTGGACGGAAGATATCTCTTCCACGCCCGGCTGCCGGAGTTGGAGGAACTGCGGTCGAGTCCCGACGCCTGGCGGCGGCTGATAGAGCGTGACGGGCTTGAACTGCTGCTGCTGAGGAACGATCCGCCGGGGATAAAGGTGCGCCAGCGCATGCCCGACGGCACGGAACAGGAACTGACGCGGCCGGCGTACCTGTTCTACCTGCCAAAGCCGGAATGGGCTGTGGTTTACTGGGACGATCGCGCCATCGTCCTGGTCAGGCGCGGTTCCGTCCCCGCCGCCTGGCTGCGCGGCAGGGAGCTGGAACACCTGCGTCCCGGAGACACTCATAACCTTCGCTCGGCGGCCCTCGCCGGGGCCCTGTCGCCGGCCGCCCTGCGCCGGGACCTGGACCGCTATCTGGGTTCGCGCGCCGGGACGCGGGAAAACCCGGCCGCCTCCCGCCTTATCGCGCTGACGGAGGAGATAGAGACGGCGTGCGCCGCGGCGGGGACCTGCGCGAAATGACGGACCGGCTTCAATTAGATAGAATGTCGTAATGAAGACCACGAAGAAGAACGCCATGAAACAGGACGACATAAGGGCCCTGAGCGACCAGGACCTTTACCTTTTCAACGAGGGCAACCACCTGCGTCTCTACGACCGCATGGGCGCGCGCCCCGGCAAGGACGGCACGCGCTTCGCCGTCTGGGCGCCCAACGCCAAGTCAGTGCACGTCATAGGCGATTTCAACGGCTGGGACAGGGGAAGCCACCCGCTGACCCAGCGCGGCTATTCCGGCATCTGGGAAGGGAACGTGCCCGGGGTGAAGCGGGGACAGAACTACAAATACTTCATCACCTCCCGCTACGGCGGCCACTCCTGTGAGAAGGCCGACCCTTACGCTTTCGCCTCCGAACTCCCGCCTAAAACGGCCTCGGTGGTCTGGGACTTGGATTACAAATGGTCCGACGGGGACTGGATGAAATCGCGCGGCGGCCGCTGCGGACTGGATAGACCCGTCTCGATATACGAAATGCACCTGGGCTCCTGGCGGCGGAAACCCGAGGAGAACGACAGGTCCCTGACCTACCGAGAACTCGCGGAGGAACTGCCGGCCTATCTGAACCACATGGGCTTCACCCACGTCGAGTTCATGCCCGTGGCCGAACATCCCTTTTACGGTTCCTGGGGCTACCAGTCCACTTCCTATTTCGCGCCCACCAGCCGCTACGGGACCCCGCAGGACTTCATGTTCCTGGTGGACAGCCTGCACCGTGCCGGCGTCGGGGTCATCCTCGACTGGGTCCCCGCGCATTTCCCGGCGGACCAGCACGGGCTGGGGTTCTTCGACGGAACACATCTCTACGAGCACGCCGACCCGCGCCAGGGCTTCCATCCCGATTGGAAGAGTTCCATCTTTAATTTCGGCCGGAACGAAGTGAAAAGTTTCCTGCTCAGCTCCGCGCTGTTCTGGCTGGACAAGTACCACATAGACGGCCTGCGCGTGGACGCGGTGGCCTCCATGCTCTATCTCGACTACTCGCGCAAGGCGGGAGAGTGGATCCCCAACCGCCACGGCGGCAACGAGAACCTGGAGGCCATCTCGTTCCTGCGGCAGTTCAATACCGTCGTCTACCAGAACTACCCGGAGGTGCAGACCTACGCCGAGGAATCGACGGCCTGGCCGATGGTCTCGCGCCCGACCTACCTGGGCGGCCTCGGCTTCGGGCTGAAATGGGACATGGGCTGGATGCACGACACGCTGCGCTATTTCTCCAAGGACCCGGTGCACCGCAAGTTCCACCACAACGACCTGACTTTCCGCATGATCTACGCCTTCGGCGAGAACTTCGTCCTTCCGCTCTCCCACGACGAGGTGGTGCACGGCAAGGGCTCGATGCTCGACAAGATGGCCGGCGACGACTGGCAGAAGTTCGCCAACCTGCGCCTGCTCTACGCCTGGATGTTCACCCAGACCGGCCAGAAGCTGCTGTTCATGGGCGGCGAGTTCGCGCAGCGCAAGGAATGGCATCACGATCGCAGCCTCGACTGGCACGAGGCCGGACTCCCCCCGCACGCCGGCATGCAAGCCTGGCTGCGCGACCTCAACGCGCTGTACAAGTCCGAGCCCGCGATGCACGAGCTCAACTGCAGCCCGCAGGGCTTCGAGTGGATAGACGCCAACGACTCGCAGCAGAGCGTGGCCGCGGTGATGCGCAAAGGGACGAAAGAGGAGGACGCGGTACTCATAGTGGCCAACTTCACCCCGATACCGCGCCATGGTTACCGCGTGGGCGTGCCGTCCGGCGGGTTCTGGAAGGAACTGCTCAACAGCGACGCCCCCGGCTACTGGGGCTCCGGACTGGGCAACTTCGGCGGCGTCGAAGCCCGGCAGGAGCCGGCCCACGGGCGGCCGTGGTCGCTGCTGATAACCCTGCCCCCGCTCTCCGCCGTGTTCTTCAAGCGCGCATGATACGTCTCGCGGCAGCACTGCTCCTCTGCGCCGCGGCCGCCGCCGCGGAGGAGGGCCGCAAGGTCACCCCCGAAGTACAGTTCGATCCCTACTACACTTCGGCGGGGCTGTCCATCAGCCTTACCGGCAGGCCTATCCCCGAGCTCGGCAAGACCTCCGAACGGGAGATCTACACCAGGCTCGTCACCCGGTTTTACGAACCCCGCGTCATGGTGGTCGAGGCCAGCTTCAATCCCATGCCTTACGCGGGAACGTTCGTACGCCGCAACTGGCCGGGCTTCTACCGCGACGCGGAACTTTCGGAGACCTTTAACCTGGTGAAAGCGGTGACGGCCGGCTTCGAGGAGCCGTGGGCCCTCTCGCTGTTCTTCGGCAACGTCCTAAACTTCGAATCGGCGAAAGGGAATTTCTCCAAGAGGACGGGATATTCGGGGATACTGTTCGACTTCGGCGACTACCACATAAAGGACAACGTGCTGGTGCGGGATAAGTGGGTGCAGGCCGAGGGCAAACTCAAGGGAGACCAGTTCCTCGACGACAGGACGCTGAAATGGAGCTTCCGCGGCGGCTTCAAGCTGCACGACCACCCGGGCGTGGCGGATTCGCTCTTCCTGGGCTTCCGGCGCAGCCGCACCGATTTTTCCGACGCTGATAACTTCTGGCTTCACAACAGCGGCTTCGACCTGCGCGTGGACTTCGACTCGCGCACGCTCAAGCCCATAAGCCATTGGGTGCTGCTTGAAAAGAAGTTCCCGCTGAAGAACAAGAAAGCGCTCTGCCTGGGCGCCGGCTTCGTCTGGACCTCCGGCAAGAGATACACCGGCCGCCTGGCCGACGTCTCCGGCGATTCCGCCGGGCTCAGCTTCGTGCTTCGCCCCAACCTGGAATTCTGACTTGTCCGAAAGGCCTATTCCGGGTCTTCCCCTTCGGGCCCTCGCCTTTCTTAACCGGGCGGGGCATAATATAGTATTATTGAGCCGTATCAAGGATATCCGGAGGGGTAGATGTTCAAGCTGATCCCGTTCCTTTCTCTCGTCACCTCTTTCATTATAGGCGCCGCCCCGCTGCGCGCGCAATCCGCCGTAGAGACCCTGATGAAGGCCGCCCCTGCGGCTGAACGGGCCGTTCCCGCCGTATCCGGGCCCAAGGACGTTTACGCGCCGGACCAGCTGGCCCGCCAGGACTGGAAGACCGCGGTGGCGCTCTACTCCGCCAAGAATTTCACCCCGACCCCCGCCCCCAGGATAAACCTTGAGACCACTTCCGCCGTGATGCTGCAGGGCTTCCACTGGTACGCCGACAGCTACTGGCTGGACCTGCCCCGCGGCTGGTGGGGCAAGCTGGCCGAGAAGGCGCCCGAAGTGGGCGCCGCCGGCTTCGACATGATCTGGTTCCCCCCGGTGTCGCGCGGCAGCTATTACCCGACCGAATGGTACGATCTCGATTCCCAGTGGGGCAAAAAAGAAGTCCTGGTAGAGGCAGTACGCGCCATGAAGTCCCGCGGCGTCAGCCCGGTGGCCGACATCATCCTCAATCACCGCAACGGGACCCGAGACTGGGCCGATTTCACCAGCCCCGACTGGCCGACCACGGCGATAGTGAAAGACGACGAATGGCAGGGCATGAAGGGCCCCAACTACGACGAGGGACAGGGCGAGGGCGGCTGCCGCGACCTCGACCACAACAACGCGCTCGTCCGGGAGGACGCGAAGGTGTTCCTGCGCTGGCTGCGCTACACCATAGGCTTCGACGGATGGCGCTACGATATGGTCAAGGGCTTCCTGCCGCACAGGATCAAGGAGTACAACCGCGCCTCCGGTCCCGGGTTCTCGGTAGGCGAGTATTACGACACCGACCGCCAACTGCTGGTCAACTGGGCGGACGGCACGGCCGACGGCGACAAGTCGGAGGCTTCCACGGTCTTCGATTTCACGACCCGCTACAACCTGGTCGCCGCGGTGGAGAGCGAGCGCTACGATTTCCTGAGCGACAACGGCAAGCCCTCGGGGACCATCGGCTGGTGGCCCTCCAAGTCCGTCACCTTCGTAGAGAACCACGACACCTCGCCGCGCGACCCCAAGTTCCTGCAGAACGCCCCGCGCGAGTACCGGGTGCAGCGCCAGATGGGCTACGCCTACATCCTCACCCATCCCGGCACCCCCAGCGTCTTCTGGCCCCATTTCTTCGACTGGGGCTCCGAGTACCGGGCCAAGCTGCAGTCACTCATAAATATCCGCAAGTCCGCCGGCATAACCGCCGTCAGCCCGGTGCAGATACTGGCCGCCTACAACGAACTTTACGCCGCGATGATAACCGGCCATAACAAGTATGTAGTGCTTAAACTGGGCAAGAACTGGGGCTGGGAGCCCGGCCCGGGCTGGAACCTGGAATCCAGCGGCGAGCGCTGGGCCGTCTGGACCCAGCCGATAACCAGGCCCTGACGATCCCGGGGCCCGCGAATAAAAAAACCCCCGTCTCCGGGGGTTTTTTATTTTCGGGAGTATCGCCCGCCTTTCATATCCTCGAGGTAGTCTCTGTCCGCCTGCGTAAGAAAGCGCGGCGTCCAGCCCAGCGTATCCGCGCAATCAAGTATGTAGAACAGGGCGGTCAGCACTTCGTTGACCGCCGCCATATCCTTGCCCGAACCTTCGAGTTCAGCAGGGCCGCAGTACAGCGCCTGGTCGGGGGAAAGGACATTGTCGAGCATGAAGGACTTTCCCCTGCGTTCCAGCCGCGCCTTGTTATGCGCCGACAGTCCGGCGGCGGTATAGTCCGCCGCCGGGTAAGGCGGCAGCCGCATTGCGGAGCGTATCTCCGCGTTGACCCGCAGTGCCCGCTCAAGCGCGGCCTCGGACCCCGGCGCGCTGACAACCAGCCCGTGATTAGCGAGAAAAAGGACCTGCGTACCCGTAGCACGGCCGGGGCCATCCACGGCGCAGCAGAGCCGCGCGCCCGGCGGCACATAATCTATCCACCCGGAACCCGGGAAAAGACGGGCGGCGGCGGCCCGGCCTTCGACGGTCATGTTCAGGACATTGGCGTAAGCGGAATGGATATGGACCACGGCGGTATTAAGAAGCGCGTGAAAGCCCGTCTCCACGGACGGCTTGGCCGGGGCGGCGCCTTTGACCGGCAGCGACTGGGCGCAGAGATAATCCAGCAGTTCCCCGTCGCCCATGCGGCAGCCGGCCAGCTGCCGCCTGATATTGCCGCTGTTCACCAGCGCGTAGCCGCGGGTCTCCGACATCTCCGACAGGCGCGAGCCCGAGGCCTTTATCAGCATCCGCTCCGGGCCTATCTTGAGAGAGACGTTCCCCCCGCCGCCCTGGGTCAGGTCCGGCCCGGCGCCGGCCGCGCGCGCCATGGCGGCCAGCCTGGCCGCGGAATTATCTATCGACGGGTCGAAAGCCATCATCCTCCCCCTTTTTTACGGGAACGGGGGTGGGCCTTGTCGTAGACTTCTTTCAGGCGTTCCAGCGAGACATGGGTGTAGACCTGCGTGGTCTCGAGGTTCTTATGGCCCAGCATCTCCTGCACCGAGCGCAGGTCGCAGCCATGGTCGAGCAGGTGGGTGGCGAAGGAGTGGCGGAGTGCGTGCGGGTTAAGGCCGCGGGCGAACCGTGCCTGCCGCGCCATTTTCTTGACTATCAGGGCCACGCCGTGGCCGGAAAGTCGTCCGCCCCTGGCGTTGAGGAAGAGCGGGCGGGCCGGCGCCCGGCCCTCCGGGCGGGAGGCGAGATAGGCGCGGAGAGATTCGAGGGCCTTATCACCGACGGGGACAAGCCTTTCCTTGGAACCCTTGCCCATCACGCGGGCGAAACCCGAGTAAAAATCCACGTCGCCGACGTTGAGACCCGTCACTTCGGAACGCCGCAGGCCGGCGGAATAGAGCAGCGCCAGTATGGCGTAGTCGCGCGGGGCCAGCGGAGCAGATGGTACTGGGACACCATGCCGCAGGGTGTCCCTCCCTGATACCGGGGCGTTATAGTCGTATAACTTGCGGACCTCGCCCTCGGTCAGGAAACGCGGCAGACGCTTTTCTTTTTTAGGGGCGCGCAGCAGGGCAAAGGGATCGGATTCCAGTTCCCCCTCGGCGATAAGCCAGCGGATGAACGAGCGGGCCGACGAAACCTTCCTTATGATCGTATTGCGCGAGTTCTTCCTGTCCTCCTGGAGCATGGCCATGTAGGCGCGCATGAGGTACCGGTCAAAGCCGGCCGGGAACTCCGCGCCTTCGGCCTCCGCGTAAGCGGCGAACTCGGCCAGGTCGGAGGCGTAGGCCCTCACCGTGTGGCGGGAAAAATTGAGCTGAGACTTGATGTGGAGCAGGAAGCGCTCTATGAGGACCTTCATGGCGTCAGAAGATCTCCAGCGTCACGTCGAAAGGGGTCTCGTTGAGGACCGCGTTTATGGAACGGCCCGAGGCTTCGCCTATAAGCGAGTTGGATTCCTTCAGGGCGGCCGACCACTCCCGGAATTTATCCGCCGGCCAGCCCCAGATCTCTATCCTTTCGCTTTTCGGCACGTCGCGCGCCAGGAGTTTGCGGAAGCGGCGGGCCTCCTCGTGCCCCTCGCGCACGACTATGACGCGCGCGCGGCTGAATTTGCGGATGACCTTGGTGAGCTTATTGGAGGCGGTATTGCCGCACTCTATCCAGAGTTCCGGGTAGCCGTCGGGTTCGGTGACCAGCAGGTCGGGGTAGTATTCGAAACCTTCGGCGGCGGGTTTTTTGGGGCCTACCTCCAGGACCGGTTCGCGGTCGAAGAAAAGCGCGGCGGCCGAGAGACGCAGGGCCAGGTGGTCCGGGGTCTCCTCGTCGCGGGCGGCTATCAGCACCCGCCTGTTGCCGCCGTTGAGGTGGAGATCGCAGCGCAGGTTCATAAGTCGATGCCGTCCTCCCCCCCGCGCGGGCCGGGGTTATTTCTGTTTGGGCTTATTGGAACTGATTATCCGCTCGACTTCCTCGGGCGTGACGGGGTCTATGCTGCGGCACTTGGGAAAGCCCGAGCAGGCCAGGAAGTAGCCGCGCGCGCTCTTGCGCAGCAGCATGGCGTTCTTGCCGCACTTGGAGCAGATTTTCTCGGTCTTGATCGGCGCGAAGTACTCCTGCTTGTTGCCTTCCTTGTCGAGAGGTATCTTCCCCTTGCACTTGGGAAAGCGCGAGCATGAGAGGTACTTGCCGAAGCGGCTCTCGCGCTGCACCATCGGGCTGAGGCACAGGGGGCACTTCTCGTTGGTCTTTACCACGCCGGGGCGCGTGCGGGTCATGTCGGTCTGGGCCTTGGCCAGGCTCGCCGAGAAAGGCCCGTAGAATTCGGTGATGACCTCGTTCCATTTCAGCGCGCCGTCGGCGACGTCGTCGAGCTTGTCCTCGATGGAGGCCGTGTAGGAAAGCTCCATGATCTCCCGGAAGAAGTCCTTGAGCTTCTCGGTGACCACCGAGCCGAGCTCGGTTATCAGCAGGCGCTTGTCCTTCTCGCGGTTGATGTAGCCGCGCTCTATGATGGTCTTGATGATGACGGCGTAGGTGGACGGGCGGCCGATGCCGTGCTTTTCCAGCGTCTTGATGATGCTGGCCTCGTTGTAGTTCGGCGGCGGGCTGGTACGGTGCGGCTTGGGCGCCGCCTCTTTGAGCGAGACGATCTCGCCTTCTTTGAGCGGCGGCAGAACGGCGGAATCGTCCTCGTCCTCGTCGCCGGCGACCTCCTGCTCCTTCTCGGCCATGTAGACCTTGAGATAACCCTCGAACTTCATCGTGCGGCCGGTGGCGCGCAGTATGGCCTGCTGACCGGGGTCGGAGACCTCGACGGTGACGGAATCGAAGACCGCGTCCGACATCTGGCTGGCTACGAAGCGGTTCCAGATGAGCTCGTAAAGCTTCGCCTGCTCGGCCGTCAGGAACTTCGCGACGTCGGAGGGACGCTTGTAGACGGAGGTGGGGTGTATGGCCTCGTGCGCTTCCTGCGCGCCTTTGACCTTCTTAAGGTACACCGGCGGCTTCTCCGGGGCGAAGTCCTTGCCGTAAGTCTCGGCCACGAACTTGGCGGTCTCGGCCTGCATGTCGGCGGAGACGTTAAACGAGTCCGTGCGCATGTAGGTTATGAGACCGGCGCGGTCGCCTTCCATGTCGACGCCTTCGTAGAGGCTCTGCGCTATGCGCATGGTCCTGTCGGAGGAATAGCCGAGCTTATTGTAGGCGTCCTGCTGCAGCGAGCTGGTGATGAACGGCGGCTTGGGCTTCTGGCGCGCGGTCTTGGCCTCGAGCTTGGAGACCTTCAGCTCGGAGCCGCGCAGCAGCGTGGCGGCCTCGGCGGTGTCCTCGAGCTTCTTGAAAGGCGTGGTGCGGTAGCGGTAGTCCTCGGCGAAGAGCTTTAGGGTTATGGTCTGCTCCACCGGCTGGCCCTTCCAGCGGACCAGGCGGGCGTCGAAGGACTTGCCCCCCTCCTTGCCCAGGCTGGCGAAGAGGGTGTAATAATCCTCTTCCGTGAAAGCGGCGATTTCTTTGGCGCGCTCGGCCACCAGGCGCACGGCGACCGACTGCACGCGGCCGGCCGAGAGGCCGCTCTTGACCTTGTCCCAGAGCAACGGGGAGATCTTGTAGCCGACCAGCCGGTCTATTACGCGGCGGGCCTGCTGGGCGTGGACCAGGTTCATGTCCAGATCGCGCGGGGTCTTGAGGGCCGCGGCGATGGCGGTCTTGGTGATCTCGTGGAACGAGATGCGCTTGAACCTGTCCGGCGCGGCGGCTATGACCTTGCTAAGATGCCAACTGATGGCCTCTCCTTCGCGGTCCGGGTCGGTGGCCAGATAGACGTACTCGGAATTCTTCGCGAGCGAGCTTAGTTCCTGGCTGATGCGCTTGGCGCGCTCGATGAGCACGTACTTGGGCTCGAAGCCTTTCTCGGGCTCGACGCCCAGTTCGTCCTTGGGCAGGTCGCGCACATGGCCGAACGAGCTCTTGACGACGTAGTTGGCGTCGAGAAAGCGGCTGATCGTCTTCTCCTTGGTGGGAGACTCTACGATCACGAGGTATTTGCCCGGGCCTATCTTGGCCTTGGCTGAAGTCTTGGGGGCGGCTTTAGGCTCCGCCTTCGCTGCTTTGGTTTTGTCTTTTTTTTCCTGTGCCATAATAATAGTTACATATTGTATCTTTATTATTCCTTTACGGCAAAATCCCATCCCCCGCCCGGCGCCCTGTTTTCAGGGGTAGGAATAATTATTCCGGGGCATGTCGGCCAGCCAGCCCGCGGCATAGTTATTCCAATTGCGAGGGGCGGGCTATTCCTGGGGGAAGTATTTGCCGGCGGTCTGGGAGATGAAGCCGAGGGCCTCGAGCTCGAAGATGGCGGCGGCGGCGCGGGGCACGGTCCAGCCCAGCCGCTCCACCAGCGCGTCCGCCGTGACGCCTTCGTCCTTCGCGGCGGTGACGGTCGCGAAGACCTCGCCGGGATCGCCGTCCGGCCCCTTGCGGGCCTTGCGCGCGGCCCGGCGGCGGGCGGACTTGAGCCCCGCCAGCACTTCCGGCGGCAGCGCGGCCAGCACGTCGGCGGCGCCCTCCACCGGCGCGGCGCCATCCTTGAGAAGCTTGTTCGGGCCGCGGCTCATGTCGGAGTCCGCGGGCCCCGGCAGGGCCAGGACGTCGCGCCCGTATTCCAGGGCGAAACGCGCGGTTATCAGGGCGCCCGAGGCGAAGCCCCCCTCTATGACCACGGTGGCCAGCGAGAGCCCGGCTATTATCCTGTTGCGGCGCGGAAAGTGGGCGGGCATAGGGCCGGAGCCAAGCGGCAGTTCGCTGAGCACGGCCCCGCCGGTCTCCACTATCCTATCGGCGAGCCTGCGGTTCTCCAGCGGGTAGCAGGAATCGAGCCCCGTGCCGACGACGGCCCAGGTTTTAGCCTCGGCCTTTACCGCGGCCTCATGGCAGATGGTGTCCACGCCCCTGGCCAGGCCGCTGACTACGGTGGCCCCGGCGCCGGCCAGGTCGGAGGCGATGCGGGTCGCCATGCGGCGGCCGTAAGGCGTGGGAAGACGGGTGCCGACCATGCCCACGGGGGCGCGGCCCTCGAGTTTTCCCCGCATGTATATGACGAGCGGCCTGTCGGCGAGATCCCTGAGCGCGGCCGGGTACTCCGGGGTACCGTCGAAAACGACCGAGATGCCCATGGACGCGCAGCGGGAGAGTTCCTTTTCCGGGTCATGGGCGGCGGCCTCCTTCAGCGCGCGCTGCGCGCCGGTGAAGGTGAGCCCGCCTTCCGCCGCCAGATCCCAGGGCGAGACACCGAGCGCCTCCTGCGCGCTGCCGTAGAGGTCTATCAGGCGCATCGCCCAATCCCCCCTCAGGCAGGCCGCGGCGTTGAGGCGCAGCCTGGCTGCTTTCTCGGCGTCGGTGATGGTCTCGACTGGCACGGGAAGACCTTATCTCTTCTTTACGGACAGGCCCTTACCAACGGAGCTGTTGGCGTCCAGGACGCGCGCCTTCAGGTCGCGGCCGCCGGAAGAAAGCACTTCCAGCAGGGCCACGCGCTGTATCTCGGTGCCGGCGACCTTGCCGTCGCGGGTCACAGTGGAACCTATCTTGTAGACTTCCAGGTAATCGCCGGCCTTGCACATAACGCCGGAGCGCATCCTGACGGAGACCACGGAATCGTTGAAAGCAAGTCCTTCGTCGTCCGTTCCCTCGCCCTCGAGGCCGGTGACCGTCCCGTCCTCTTTCCAGTCCGGACCGGCCAGCTTGGTCGGCAGGAACGATTTCCACTCTTTCTGGTCCTCGGGCATTTCCTCGGAGAGGTGCGGCAGTTCCTGGTAAGAACCGAGGCCCTGCTCGGATACGGCCACGGGCGGGGCCGCGGGCGGCGGGACCGGAGCCGGGGGAAGAGCGGCCGTATGGACCGGTTCAGCGGGAGGGGCAGCTATCTCCTCGACCTGTTCGGGCATGACGGGCTCCGCGGCCCTGATCTCTTCGGTCAGGCCCGGTATGACCAGTTCCCATTTCGGGAGAATGAGGTCCGGGTCGGCGACCAGGCCCATGTTCGCGTTGTATATCTTCCCCCACTTGAAAGGGTCGGCGTAATACCTGGCGGACAGATCCCAGAGCGTATCGCCGTCCACTACCTGATGCGTCTTTGTGACCCTCAGCACGGCGGCGCCCTCACGGGCGGCCTCCTGCGCGGCCGCGCAGACCGGCGCCAGCGCCAGCGCCAGCGCCGCGGAAATCATAATTATCTTCATCTTTAGTTCCTCCGACTCCGTTATTTTCGTTTAAACCGTCTCTACCGCGCGGTCCAGCGACCTGTACTGCACCGCCTCCATCACATGTTCCTTCTTTATATCCGCCGCTCCTTCCAGGTCGGCTATCGTCCTGGACACCCTCATTATCTTATCGAGGCTCCGCGCGGAAAAGCCCATCTTATCCATGGCCTTCTCGAGCAGTTCCGAGGCGCCCGACGGCAGCCGGCAATGCTCGCGGATATGCCTGACCGTCATCAGCGCGTTTGGCACGACCCGGCCGTTCTTGAACCTCCCGCGCTGACGGCGCGCGGCCGAGAGCACCCTTTCCCTTACGGCGGAGGAACTTTCTCCCGCCGGCAGGGCCGACCAGTCGGCGTACTTAAGGGCAGACAGCTGGACGTGCAGGTCGATGCGGTCCAGCACGGGCCCCGAGACCCGGCCGCGGTACTTCTGCACCTGCAGCGGCGTGCACGCGCATTGCCGGGAAGGGTGGCCCAGGTAGCCGCAGGGGCACGGGTTCATCGCCGCCACCAGCGCGAAGCGGGCCGGGAAAGAGACCGTGTCCCTGACGCGCGAGACCGTCACGCGCCGGGATTCCAGCGGTTCGCGCAGCGCCTCTATCGAAGCCCGGGAGAATTCAGGGAATTCGTCGAGGAAAAGCACCCCGTTATGCGCCAGCGAAACCTCTCCCGGCTTGGGGGTGGAGCCGCCGCCTATCAGAGCGGCGTCGGAGATGGTGTGATGCGGCTCCCTGAAAGGCCGTTCCGTCATCATACGGGCCCGGGCGAGCAGCCCGCATACCGAATAGATCTTGGTGGTCTCCAGGGACTGCTCTTCGGTGAGCGGCGGCAGTATCGAGGAGAACCTCTTGGCCAGCATGCTCTTGCCCGAGCCCGGCGGGCCGACCATTATGATATTGTGAAAGCCGGCGGCGGCTATCTCCAGCGCGCGCTTGGCGAAGGCCTGGCTCTTCACGTCCGACATGTCTCCAGCCGAACCGGTGTTTTCCGGCGCCGCGGCGGGCAGGCAGCGGCGCAGTTCGCCCTTGCCGGCCAGCCAGGCGGCCGCCTCGGACAGCGTGGCGGCGGAGAAAGCGTCGAGGCCGGAAAGCGAGGCCTCTCCCGCGTTGGCGGACGGCACCACCACCGGCCCGGCGTGGCCGGAAGCCTTGAGGCTCAGGAGCATGGGCAGCACGCCGATGACGGGCTTTAGCGCGCCGTCGAGCGCCAGCTCGCCCAGGAAGAAAGCCCCCACCGCTTTTTCGCCGCGGCCCTCGAGGGCCTCCGACGCGGTCAGCATACCCAGCGCGATGGGCAGGTCGAAATGGGTGCCGGCCTTGCGTATCTCGGCCGGGGCCAGGTTGACCGTGACCCTGCGCGAGGACAGCTCGAAACCCGAATTGCGTATGGCCGCGACCACGCGGTCCTTGGACTCCTTGACCGCGGCGTCGGGCAGGCCTACTACGGAATACGAGGGCAGCCCGGGGGCGATGTCCACTTCCACCCCCACGGCGTAACCCTCTATCCCTTTCAGCCCCAGGCTGTTGAGCTTGGCCAGCATAAGAAAAAATCCGCCGGTCCGTCCGGCGCCCGGCTTATTTCGCCAGCCGGCAGATGTCCCCGGCCTTCGGGGAGGCGGAGCCGCGCTTGACGAGCTTGGCTATGGAGCAGTCGCCCGATTCCCCGCACCAGCGGTCTATCTCCACGTCGCCCAGGTAGGCCTCCCTGTGGCCTATGACGAGGTTGGAGCGCGGGTCGCGTATCGCGGCGCCCTGGCTGAAGCAGGACAGCGTCATCCCCGTCTTCAGGCCCGATTCCTGGCCGGCGTTGAGGTATATATCCTGGTCGTAGGCGTCGGCGATGCGGCAGGACCAGGGCTTGGCGTTCATCTGGTTGGCGATATTGTCGACGAACTTCACGATGGCTCCGCGCAGGGCCTCGCCCTCGAGCGTCTCGTCGTAACCGCCCTTGGTCCCCATGCCCAGGAAACTTCCGGACTTGGCCTTGGCCTGCCCTTTGCCGGAATCGGCCATCAGCACCTGTCCGCTCTGCACGTCGATGAGGCGGATATCCACGGTAACGTCGGCCACCTGCTGCTTGGTCTGGCGTATGAGGTAGTCGGAGCCCTGTTTTTTGACGCCGAACTGGGAGACCGCGCCCACTACGATGGCCTCCAGCCCCATGATGCGGCCCAGCTTGACGGCGGTCTGCGGATCGACCATGCCCTGGGACTGCATCTTCTGCTCCTCCATGATCTTGGACATCCGGTCGCGCTCGACCACGATGAACTTGCCGGATTTGACCAGCTCGGTTATCAGTATGTCGGAGGCGGCGCCGCCGAGACGGCCCTGGCCGTAGGCGGATTTGTTCTCGAATTCCACCACGCCTATGCGGCGCTTGGGACCGGTATACTTGGACTTGACCCGCTCGGTCTCCTTGACGGTAAGCGCGTGGTCCATCTTGACGGACCGGGAAGGCGCGCAGGCCGCGGCCAGCAGCAGCGGCAGTATCATCCACATTTTTTTCATAAGACCCCTCCTGAATTATCGACTGAAAATAATCCCGCTTCTCAGCGGGCGGGCAGCCCGGCCACCGCGTCGGCCGCCGCGCGCTCGGCCTCTTTGGCCAGCGGCGACTTGAGCATATTCTGCACCAGCTTGACGGCCATCTGCTCCACGAAAGCTTTCTTGGCCTGGTCCCTGTCGAGGAAGACCTTGACGTCGCGGCCGGTGCCCGTCCCCTCGTAAAGGACTTCTCCCGTGGCGGCCGAGACCAGTTTCAGCCGCAGCTTGACGTTCTTGCGTATGACGAAGCCGAGGTTCTGGAAAGTGAAGTCCTCTATCACGCCGTAGCAGAGGAGCCCCGCGCCCACGGCGCGCCCGATTATCTCGGGGGTGGCCGAGGCCATCTGGCCCGCGTCGGTTATCCCTATCTCCTTGAGCCCCTCCATTACCGGCTCTCCCTGTATCAGGGAATAGCCCCTGGCGGCCATCCGCTTGGCCGCCAGCTTATAGAGATAATCCTCGGCCGCCAGGTCCACCGTCTCGTTCTCGAAAGGCAGCAGCGCCACCGGCTCGGCCGGGGGCGTGAAACCGGGAGCGACAAAATAAGCCGGCTTCACCGAACAGGCGGCAAGAAAGAGCGGGACGAACAGGATCCGGCGCAGCTTCATCTGGTATATCTGAACCCCACCTCGCCGGCGTCTATCCCGTCTATGACCAGCGAGTCGCCCGCGGCGCGCAGCACGGCGCTGGCGAATTCCTCGGGGCTCATCTTGTCCGAATACACGGCGAGCTCGGCCTCGCCTTCGGCGTAGGAGACCACCGTCACGCCGCGCACGGCGGATATCCCCTCCACCGCGGCGGCCAGCGCGGAAACGCTCTCTATGCCCGGCGCGCCGGAGAATCTCAGGGTGAACCCCCTGTCCTCTCCTTTAAGCTGTCCGGCCAGCCGGGAGCCCATTTCCCGGCCCAGCGCGGCCCCGGCCCGGGCCAGGGCCTGCGCCGCGGCGATGTCGCGGTCCTGCCCCATCCCGGCGGCGGAAACGGAGAACTCGGCGATCTTTCCTCCGCCGCGCGCGTCTATCACAACGGCGGAAGCCTCGGCGGAAGCCTGGGACAGTCCCCCCACCACCGCCGCCTCGAGGGGACGGACGGAAAAACGTACGCTAACGGCGGCCCTGGCGCCGGAAGCCGCGGCGCGGCCCGTAAGAGAGGCCGCGTCCTCGTCCTCGCCGGCGGCCACGAAAGAGGCGCCCATGGCAGAAAGCGCCGCGGCCCGGAAGGAGGTCTCGCCGCTCGCCTGCGAGTCACCGGAGACGGCGAGCACCAGCCGCGGCCCGGCCGAAGCGGCGGCGGCGGGAGCGACCGCGTGACGCACCCTGTCTATATAGACCCAGACCCTGGCGCGCAGGGAGAGGAAATTATCCACCCTTTTCTCGGAAAGGATCCTGCTCTTTTTGACGTAATAGGATTGCCTGGCGAGAACCTCGCCGGCCGCGGCGGGATCGTCGGAAAAAAGAGCGGCGGCTTTTTTCAGCGCCGCGCGCTCGGCCGCCGCCAGCGCCGGCGGGCGCGCGTAGGCCGGGTCTTTACCGCCCGTGTCCGCATAGCCTTCGGCCTCTACCGCCTCGACGGGACCGGCGCCCCCGGAACGGCCCGGGCCCGCGCAGGCCGCCAGGGCCGCCGACATCGCCAGGGAAATAAGTATCGGGGATATTCTCATATATTGACCCTCCGGTTACGGCTGGACCTTGACCTTATGTATGGGCAGAGCGAAATTGAACCTCGCCCCGTTGCCGGAAGGGGCTTCCAGCCAGATCCGGCCCCCGTGCTTTTCTATGACCGACCTGGATATGGCCAGGCCCAGCCCGGTGCCGGGGACCTGGTTGACGCTGTTCTTGCCGCGGTAGAACTTCTCGAAAACGAGTTTTTTCTCTTCTTCCGGTATCCCGGGACCGTCGTCCTCAACGGAGATAACCACCGCCTCACCTTTATCCTGTCCTGTCACCTTGACGGTGCAGCCCCGGCGGGAGAACTTTATGGCGTTTATCAGCAGGTTGTCTATGACCTGGGTTATCCAGCGGCTGTCGGCGTAGACGTCGGGGAGCTTGCCCGCGAAACGGGATTCTATCTCGATCTCTTTTTCGCGCGCCTTGAGCAGCATATTGCTTATCGAGTGGGAGACGAGTTCCCGTATATTCACGGGCTGGAACTCCATTTCGACTTTGCCGTTGAGACGGGAGAAATCCAGCAGGTTGGAGATAAGGTGCGTCAGGCGGTTGGCCGACTGGTCAACCACCGAGAGAAAATTGGTCTGCTGCTCGTTGAGGGAGCCGACCTCGCCGCTGAGTATCACGGAAACGAAGCCCTTTATGGTGGTCAGCGGGGTCTTGAGCTCGTGGCTGACCGTGGCGAGGAACTCGTCCTTGAGATTGTTGAGCTGGGCCAGTTCCTGCGCGGTGCGCGTGGCGTTCTCGTAAAGTGTGGTCATCTCGATTATCATCGCCAGCTCGTCGGCTATTATGGTCAGGAACTCCAGCTGGTCCGGCGTGAAGAAGTCGGGCTTGAGGCTGCCTACGCGCAGCACGCCTATCACGCGTTCACCCAGGACTATAGGCACTATCATGAGCGAGCGAATGTTCCAGAGCTTGGCGTGATGACCTATGACGTCCGGGTCGTTCTGCGCGTCCGGGCTCATGAACGGCTCCCGGTTGACGAACGCGCGCACCGATGCGGACGACGTATTGGTTATCGGTATGCTGTAGAGGAGACGGTCGTCGTCGGGAATACCGTAGGAGCCCGGGTGGGCGACCAGCTCGTTGCGGGAATCGTCGTAGAGCAGCACGGCCGCCACGTCGGCCTCGGCTATCTTGGCGACGATATTGAGCACGGCCGAGCAGCCGAGGCTCATGTCCTTCTCCACGCCGGTGGCCTTGGTGACCACCTCGTAGAGCGCCTTGCGCTCCTTGGCCCTCTGTATCAGCCTGGAGCCGGCGGCGTCGAGTTCCTGCAGCACCGCGGAGAGCTCGCCTTTAAGCTGTTCGGTCTCTTTCTTAAGGGAAAAATTCTTCTCGGCCATGCGCCAGACGGAGTTAAGGTAGGGCATCAGGAAACGGAAATAGGGCAGCGACTCCTCCACCTTACGGGGGCTGGGATGCGCGAAGACCACGACGCGCCTGTACCCGCCGTGGGAAGGCATGAAAGGACAGAGAACGGCGGCGCCCATGCCGGCGAACAGGTCCCCGGGCGGAGGCGGCTCGAGCGGGGCCTGGAAGAGGAATTCCCCTTCGTTCACGCAGCGGTCCAGAGCCTCCCAGGCGAAGACGGCGCCCGCCGACTGGTCGCTCCGCTGGTCGCTGTAAAGCCCGGCCATGCGCCAGCCGCCACCGGACCTTTCGAACGCGGCCAGGGCGCCGCCGGCGAAGACGGCGTGCAGCTTTATGAAGTAGTACTCGGCTATGTCGAAGTAATGCTCCTGCGAGTCCGGTACGGAGGAATGCTCCAGCGACTCGCGGGCGAACTCGGCGAAACCGGAAAGTTCTTTTTCGGCGCGCTTCAGGCGGCGCTCCGCCGGCAGGAGATAACGGAACTTAAGATACCACCAGGCGGTGAAAGCCAGGACGGCGCCGAGGATAACCGAAGCGAGGAGGTCGTGCATGTGGTCTATCGTCTCACATCAGGTCCATCAGCATCCGCACGTAGGCGGACGGGGACTTGAGGCTGTTGCTGCCGAGCCAGGCGTTCTTGACGGAGTAGCTGCGCAGTATCTTCTCGGTTATATGCCTGAATTCGGTCTCCTGCGCGCCCAGCGCGGAGGAGGGCTGCGGGCCCAGTATTACCAGGCCGTTGACGTTCTTCTCGGCGGTAAAATTGCCTATCCGGAAAGGTGTGCCGAAAAGCTCGTCCGGGTCGTAGGATTCAGTGAAGACCTGGCTCCAGGAGACGGATATCCCAAGCTCCTTCGCCCTGGCGTCGGCGCTGTAGAGAGCGAACTTGGCCTCCTTTTCGTAGCCCTTGGGATAAAAAAGGCCCCATTTGAACCACTGGTTCTGGGTGGGCTGCCAGCCCATGGCGGATTCATAGTCCGCATCGGATACGGCCCCCGCGATCGCGGTCTCGGAGAGACCGAGCAGCATGTCCAGCATCTCCTTGTTGCCCTTGGCGGACATCGAGCTGCTTACGTATTTCTCCAGCTTGCGCATCTGCTCCAGCGTGCGGATCACGTCCCCGAAAGCCATCATCTTGTCCAAGAAGATGCGGCTTACTTCCTCGTCCGACAGGTTGACCCCCATCGAGGTTACCAGGCCCGAGAGGATGGTCTTATAGGCCGAGGGTGGCGGAACCTTGACGTCCACCATCCAGCCCTGCGAAAGCTGGAAACCGAGCGATTCCTCCAG
>JAVVFK010000069.1:0-10558 GCA_032251015.1 Elusimicrobiales bacterium | reverse complement strand
TTCTCGCCCGGCGGAAGCTTCTCCTCCGCCTGGGCCAGGCAGTCCAGGGCCAGCTTGTAGTTGCCCGCCTCCAGGCCCGCCGAGCCCAGCAGCAGCAGCGCCTCGGCGCTGAAAGCCGGCCAGCGCGAGGCGTAAAAATCCTCCAGGAACGCGTCGTAGGCGGCCTTCTCAGCCGCGGCCGCGGCCGCCGCGGCTTTTTCCGCCTCGTAACCGGAGGCGTCGCCCGTGGCGTAGGCGGCTATGCGGCCGTCGGCGGCGCGCGCGCGGGCGCGCCTTCCCGCAGCCTCCAGATCGGTGTAGCCGAGCGCCTCGTCGCGCAGGTAGCGGGCGCGGATATACTCGCGGTACCGGTCCGCGTCCAGCGAAAGCTCTATGTACCCGGCCAGGGAATGGCCGGTATATACGTCCTGCTCCTTTCCGGCCAGGAAATCCGCCAGCAGTTCCTGGGAATCCCCAAGTTTCTCGTGGAAATAAAGGTCCTCGGTGAAGTAGGCCTCGTGCTCGAACTCGACGGGATTCCCGTCCGCGGCGCCGGCACGGTAGCGCGGGTAGAGGTACGACTGCAGCGCGTGCACCAGCTCGTGCAGGAACAGCGCGTCCGCGCGCTTCACGAATTCGCCCCTGGCGGCCTTACCGACGTTGAGGATCTCGATTATGCGGGAATCGCGGTATCCCTTTATATCGAAAAACTCCTGCACGTGGCGGGTGTTGAAGTATACCGCGTTCTCTTCGAGGTCGTACCAGGCCACCCGCTCGGCGGGGGCCCGCCGCAGCAGTATCCGCAGCCCGGCGGACTCCGGCCTGGCGTCCAGCCTGGCGTAAAAATCCCTTCCCGTGCGCCTGGAGGTTACAGCGGCCCTAAACTCCCCGAGCAGTTTGGTCCCAAGGCTGTCATCGTACCTGTAGGCGCCGGCCGGGGGGCATAGCGCGGACAGTAACAGGAGGGCGGCGATGAGCTGTCGCATGTACAGGATATTATAGAATTTGACAACGCCGGGATAATAACATAGATTTGCTCTTGCGGCGCGAACGGGCCGCGAGATTTAAGAGTCAACAGGAGGCGGATATGTCAGACAGGAGCGGAGAAGTAGTTTCCTCTTTCCTTCTCGGAGCGGTGCTGGGCGCCGTAGCCGGCGTGCTGCTGGCCCCGTCATCCGGCAAGGTCACGCGCGAGAAGGTCAACGACTGGCTGGACGAGACGGCGGAGGACGCCAAGGAAAAGTTCGAGGATCTCGAAGAAGAGATAAAGAAGCGCAAGGACAAGCTGCTCAAGGACTGAGCCGCCGCGTATTGCGCCAGAAAAGCCGGCCGCCGCAAGCGGCCGGTTTTTCATTTATGCAAGGAACATCCGGCAGGCCCGAGATCGGGAATGGACTCCCGGCCAGGATCACCCGCTCCTATTTGATAGAATTTAATCATGTCCTACAGGGCGCAGATAACGGTGGCGGCCAGCGCGGGCTTCTGCCCGGGCGTCAAAGGCGCCATCGACAAGGTTCTCGAACTGGCCAGGGAGACCAAGGGCCCCGTTTATACCCTCGGCCCCCTCATCCACAATAAGCAGGTAATACAGACCTTGGAGGAGAAGGGCGTCCGCGCCGTGAAGGACGCCTCGGAGATAAAGGAAAAAGGCGCCACGCTGGTCATACGCGCCCACGGCATCCCCCCGGAGATCGAATCCGCTATAAGGACCCTCGGCCTCAACATCGTCGACGCCACCTGCCCGCTGGTCAAAAAAGTCCACCGCAATATCGCCGAATGGGCGGAAAAAGGATATTCAACGGTCATAGTCGGCGACGCGGACCACGCCGAGGTAGTCGGCCTGATGGGCTACACCTCCGGCCGCGGCTTCGTCGTGAGCGGCCCGGAGGAGGCGGCTAAACTCCCCCGCCTGGAAAAAGCGAACATCGTGGCCCAGACCACCCAGGAGGGAGACGTCTTCCTGAAAACGGCGGAGGCCGTGCGCGCGCGCGCCGGCGAACTGATAGTCTCCAACACCATCTGCTCCCCCACCCGCGAAAGACAGCGCGAGACGCTGGAGCTCTCGGCGAAGAGCGACCTGGTGATAGTAGTGGGAGGCAAGAACTCGGCCAACACTGCCCGCCTCTTCCGGATTTGCGCCAAGCTGGCCCCCCGCGCCGCGCACATAGAACGCGAGGACGAGCTGGGCCCGGAACTTTTCGAAGGAGTCGCGTCGGTGTTCATCACCGCAGGCGCGTCCACTCCCGTATGGATGATAGAGAAAGTCCTCGCCCGCGCGCGGGCGCTGACGGAAGTGCGCAGGTCCGCGCTGGCCGGCTGGCTGGAATATCTCTGGCTGCTGACCGTGACCAGCTGCGTTTTCACGGCGGCGGCCGCCGTGGCGCTGGCTTATGCCTCCATGCGCCTGCAGGGCCTGCCGATAAACGCCGACATGCTGGCCCTGGCCGGCCTCTTCGTCTTCAGCCTGCACCTGACCAACCGCGCCGCCGAGAAAGGCACCGCCGTGCCCGACAGGGCCAAACAACTGCTCTTCGTGCGATTCGGACGGGGCACCAGGATCATAGCCCTGCTGGCCGGCGTGGCGGCCATAGCCCTGGCGGCCGGGACCACCGGCACCGCGGCGCTCCTGCTCACCGCTTTCTTCTGGGGCATGGGGATGCTCTACCCGCATAAAATGCCCCTGGGCCTGGACGCCTTCGCCAAGTTCCCCGGCTCCAAGGACATAATGACCGCGCTGGGCTGGGCCTTCGTCTGCGCCGCCCTGCCCGCGCTGTCGTACGGCTCGCTGGCCTACAAATCCTCCCAGCTCGCCATAGTATTCGCATTCACGCTGGTCTTCGCGCGGTCGGTCATGTTCGGCATCAGCCACGTGCACAGCGACATGATCGTAGGCGACGAGAACTTCTACAAGGCCGCGGGCCCGCGCCGCACCTACGCGTCCGTCCTGTCGGTCTTCATCTTCATGGAGGGCGTGCTCATCGCGCTAAAGAACCTGGCCTGGAAAGAGCCGCTCGTAAACGCGATGATAGCGGGGATGTTCTACTACCTTGGGCTGATAGTCTTCTTCTACTTCCGGCGGATGCCGGAGAAGACGCTGGCGGAAACCCTCATCGACAGCCAGTTCCTGATACTGGCCGGCCTCGTCTGGATCTCCTGACTATTTCTTGTTGAATTCTTCGCGGAGTTTAAGCCGGCCGCGCAGCAGTCGGGACTTGAGCGCGCCGACGGTTATCTTGAGGACTTTCGCCGCCTCTTCCAGCGACATTTCCTGTATATCCACAAGGGTTATCGCCATCCTGTAATCCAACGGCAGGGCGGAGAGCGCTTTGGCGACGCTCTCCGAGAGGTCTTTCTTTATGGATTCCTCGTGGGCCACGGCGTCCTTCACTTCTTTTATGGACTCGAGGCTGACCAGTTTCTCGCGTTTCTTGCGGCGGAACTTCATCCAGCAGTTGTTGGCGGCGATACGGTAGAGCCAGGTGCTGAAACCCGACTTCCCCTTGAAACTTTTTATCTTGGTGAAGGCCGTCACCATGGTGTCCTGGTAGACGTCCTCCGCCTCGGACGGCAGGCCGCTGCAGACATAATGCGCCAGGCCGTAGATGCGGTCCTTGTGCATCTTTATCAGTTCCTCGAAGCTGGCGATATCGCCGGCCTTCGCCTTTCCGATGAGAGCCTCTTCTTTCTCGTCCATATTCCGATTATACACAAAAGTGATAAAATAACGGCGTCACACAGGGGGCAGTTAGCTCAGCGGTAGAGCAATCGCCTTACACGCGATGGGTCACAGGTTCGAATCCTGTACTGCCCACCACCACATTCCGAGGGGCCCCGAAAACAATGACCGACGAAAAACGCGACGACCTGCCGAAAGAAGAAATGCTGATGGAGGACGAGATCGAGCTCATCGACGAGCCCGAGAAAGGCCCGGAGGACATCAAGGACCCGGAGCAGATAGAGCTCGAGTGGTTCAGGAAAGTCTACCAAGGCGACAACATGAAGCAGCTCACGCTGCGCGCCGTGATCATGGGCGCCTTCCTGGGCGGCTTCATGTCGCTCTCCAACCTCTACATCGGCCTCAAGACCGGCTGGGGCCTGGGCGTCGCCATCACCGCCTGCATACTCTCCTTCACCATCTGGAAGACGCTGCGCACGCTGCTGCCGTTCCTGTTCAAGAGCGACATGACCATCCTCGAGAACAACTGCATGCAGTCCACGGCCTCGTCGGCGGGCTACTCCACCGGCGGCACCATGGTCTCGGCCATCTCCGCCTACCTTATAATAACCGGCGCGCATATGTCCTGGCAGGTGCTCACGCTCTGGACCATCTTCCTGGCCATGCTGGGCGTCTTCATCGCCATACCGATGAAGCGGCAGATGATAAACATCGAGAAGCTGAAGTTCCCCAGCGGCATAGCCGCCGCCGAGACGCTGCGGAGCCTCCACTCCAAGGGAGCCGAAGCCTCGGATAAGGCCAAGGCCATGGGGCTCGCCGGGCTTTTCGGCGCGGCCGTGGCCCTGCTGCGCGACAGCGGCATCCGCGGGTTCAGGATCCCCGCTTCGCTCCCCTTCCCCGGCAGTATCAAAGGACTGCCGCTGGAAAAATGGACGATCTCCTTCGACATGAGCGCCCTGATGATAGCCGCGGGAGCCATCATAGGGTGGAAGATGTCGTGGTCGCTGCTGTTGGGCGCCGCTATCAACTACGCCGTGCTGGCACCCTGGGTCTCCGGCATGGCGGCCACGGCCTCGGGGCCGGCCATCGACACCGCCAGCCTGGGCTACCGCGCGATAGTGCAGTGGAGCACCTGGGCCGGCGCCGCGATAATGGTCACCTCGGGCCTTTTTATGTTCGCCCTGCAGTGGAAGACCGTGCTCCGCGCCTTCAGCGGCGTCACAAAGATATTCAGCAAGAGCGCCGCGACCAAAGCGGACCCGCTCGCGCACATAGAGGTTCCGGGCACCTGGTTCATGGGCGGCACGGCCTTCGCCGCCCTGGGCTGTATACTGATCCTCCACTACGCTTTCCAGACCACCTGGTGGATGGGGCTGGTCGCCATCGCCATGACCTTCTTCCTGGCGATAGTGGCCGCGCGCGCCACCGGCGAATCCGACATCACGCCGATAGGCGCGATGGGCAAGATAACCCAGCTCACCTTCGGCGTCATGGCGCCTTCCAACATGACGACCAACCTGATGACCGCCTCGGTTACGGCCGGCGCGGCCGGCTCCACCGCCGACCTGCTCACCGACCTCAAGAGCGGCTACCTGCTGGGCGCCAACCCGCGCCAGCAGTTCATCGCCCAGTTCCTGGGCATCTTCGCCGGCACGCTGATAGTGGTGCCCGCTTTCTACCTGCTCGTGCCCGACGCTTCCATACTGGGTTCCGACAAGTGGCCGGCCCCGTCGGCACAGGTCTGGGCTGCCGTGGCCAAGCTGCTCTCCAACGGCATACACTCGCTGCACCCGGCCGCGCGCAACGGCATGTACATCGGCGCCGCCGTCGGCGTCCTGATCCCCGTACTGGAGCTGATGTTCCCCAAGCGGCGGAAGTACATACCCTCGGCCATGGGACTGGGCCTGGCGATGGTCATCCCGTTCTGGAACTCGCTGTCGATGTTCATCGGCGGCCTTATAGCCCTCGTACTGGAGAAGAAGGCCAAGGCCAAGGCCGACAAATATATCATCCCCGTCGCTTCGGGCGTGATAGCGGGAGAATCCCTTATGGGCGTGGGCATAGCCCTTTACGACGCCAGGGCCATGCTCACCGAAGTGGCGGCCCGGGTGAAGGCCGTGCTCGGCCGCTGACCGGCGGAATTTGCCACGGCGGCGGCACTTTTGATATTATTTCTTCGTTACCCGTGGGGTCGTGGTGTAGTTGGTTAACACGCCGCCCTGTCAAGGCGGAGACCGCGGGTTCGAGTCCCGTCGACCCCGCCAAATTTTCTCCTGAGAAAATTTGGCATTGGCAATATCGCCCAGCGCACGCATTTCCCGCACTTTTTCCGACATAAACTTCTACCGGCTTACGCCCGTAGAATTCCGGCAGTATAATTAAAATTTAATCTTATTTTTTCCCGCCTATAATTAATCAATCCCCCAAAAACACAGGCCATACTTACTGTCAGAAGGCAGGCTGGAATCAATCCCGCCACCGGATAATGGATTTCATATAATGGCTAAAAGGGGAGCCGTTTATATCCGCTTTCAATGTGGACATTAATGGATATGAGCGATTCGACAAAATCGATCTATCAGCTTAAAATTACCCTGATGGGGCTGGAACCGCCGGTTTGGCGCCGGGTGTTGGTGCCGGGAGATATAAGCCTGTATAATCTTCACTATACCATCCAGTTTCTCATGGGCTGGCAGGATTCTCACTTGCATATCTTTTGCGTCGGCAAAGAACATTTCGGGGCCAAGTCCCAGGATTCGGATAAGATCCAGGACGAGAGCAAGATTATCCTGCAAGATATCGCGCCAAAAGCCGGCGCCGAATCCATCTACGAATACGATATGGGGGATAGCTGGACGCATAAGATCCGGGTTGAGAAAATTACCCCGGCTACGGCTGAATTTCAGGGGATTGAATGTCTGACCGGAGAGCGGGCTTGCCCGGCTGAGGACCGCGGCGGCGTTTGGGGCTACGAGAACATGCTCGCCGCCATCCGTGATCCCAAGCACGAGCAGCATGACGAGATGGTAGAATGACTTGGAGAGGATTTCAACCCCGAAGCATTTGACCTTGTGAAAATAAACAAACCCTTCGCCCGCAAAAAGGCGCCAGGCAAAAATAATGATAGGATTCCAAAATGAAGATACTTACGACAAATCTTGCAAGCTTGATTCGGGCCGGTGAATCCGAAACGCTGGAATTTAAAGAGTCTTTCGGCAGAGAGGCTATTGAGGCTATCGCCGCTTTTACCAACACAAAAGGCGGAATACTGCTGGTCGGTGTAAATGACGACGGCGGCATAGTCGGAGTCGCTTCGGCAAAAAACGCGCTTAAGGACTGGGCGAATCAGATTTCCCAACTGACCGGGGGACTCCATCCTTCTATCGAGACATCCGTGGTTAAGGGCAAAAACGTGGTCGCGATACAAGTCGAAGAAAACAGGATCAAGCCGGTGATGTGCAATGGCCGCGCTTTCATCCGTTCCGGCTCCACCACCCGGCAGATGACTCTGGAGGAAATCACCCGTTGCGCGCTGGCAAACGCCGGAGTGACCTGGGATGCGTTGCCGGAACCTCGCGCCACCTTATCGGATATATCGTTGCCTAAGTTCAAGACTTTTATGGATGCCGCCAGGCAGGAGAAGCGACGATCTGTCCCTGTTGGGACGTCTCAGACCGAACTGCTTGAGAAGCTGGAACTTGTGATAAAAGGAAAGCCGACCCGGGCGGCAATTCTGCTTTTTGGAAAAGACCCACAGCGGTTTTACAGCCAGGCCATGCTCAAGATCGGTCGCTTCCGGAATGAAACTCTTATAGTGGATGACCGCCGCATTGACGGGACATTGTTCGACCAGATCGAGGGCGCTATGGGGTATTTCCGCGAGAAACTGGACACGCGCTATGTGATGACGGGCCGGCCCCAAAGGGACGTTATATGGGAATATCCTTTGAAAGCGCTAAGAGAGGCCGTAATCAACGCCATCTGCCATCGTGACTACATGAGCACGCGGGATACCGAAGTGCGCATCTACGATAACGAGCTTATGGTCTGGAATGCCGGCATCCTGCCTCCCGGCATATCGATTGACACGCTGAAGCTGAACCATCCCTCCGTCCCTCGCAATAAGAAAATTGCCGAAATCCTGTATTATGCCGGCATCATAGAGGCATGGGGTGGCGGAACAAAACTAATCATGAATGAGTGCGCTTCGGCCGAGATGCCGGAACCGGTTTTCGATCAGGAGATCGGCTTCCGGGTCACATTCCGCAAAGCTGCCGCACAAGTACCGCACAAGCAACCACCAAGTACCCCTCAAGTACCCCCCAAGTAGACGATAATAAGAAACTGCTGGAATTCTGTTTGGAGCCCCGCACTATCAAAGAGATGCTTGCTTTTATGCATTTGAAGGACAGGAAAAGTTTTGTGGCTCAGTATATCAGACCCCTGCTTAAAAATGACCACATGGCGATGACCAATCCCGGTGCGCCTAATAGTCCTCGCCAGCGCTATGTGACTACCAAGAAAGGACGTGCCCCCAAATAGTATGTGAACGTCAAGCGGCGCTGAGAAACGGCGCGACGAGGAATCTTGACAATGAATAAAAACATGCCGGACGATATCGACCAGTTGTCCTCCAAGGAATTAAACGATTTAAAGCGCAGGGTTGAGCGGCGGCTGCAATGCTTGGATGGCGAGGGCAGCCGCTCTGTGGCGGAGGTGCTGGCCAGTAGAGAAAACGTAGACTTGGTCGCAATCGCGGTCAAACAAACCGGGATACGGTGCCGGACTGTTGATGCGGGGAAGGCAGTGACCTTGCGTCCTGGCGCGGGTCTCAGATCCGAGGCCGAAGCCCACATTCTTACGGTGCGGCCCCTCAGGGCGTGGACTTATGGCCGCACGGCGTATTTGTCCGGTCAGGTGCTCGCTATGAGGCTGGACGTCTCCGCTCTCGGGCTTGTCCCCCTGAAGCTTGAAGATGAGGCTCTGTGGGACCCGAAAGAAGAGTATTGGGGAGAGGCTGGCGAACCGATCATGAAATGCTTCAAGCCCCTCATCGCCGCTGGGGCGCGTCCAAGTTTTGAAATGGAGCAGATCCTGCCCGGCTTCGATTGCGACGATCCGGATTCGGACCCGATCGGCAGAGCCGTTGATCTTCACGACGCCGGCGAGGCCGAAAAGTCATATCGCGTCCTACATCAGTGCCTTGAGGAAGATTTGCGCGTTTTGGACGCGCACGCCCATCTCGGCCACTGGGCCTTTGGCGACGGCTCGCGCAGACTGCTCGTTGAGAAGGCGCAGAGGAATTATGAAGCCGGCGTAGGCATCGCGGAACTGTCATTAGGCTCCAATTTCAAAGGGGTCTTGGCCTGGAATCGCATCAACAACCGGCCGTTCCTGCGCTGCCTACACGGTTTGGGCCTCTGCCGCTGGACTCTGGGAGACCTGAAGGGCGCTAGAGATATCTTTGAACGTATGCTCTGGCTCAACCCCAGCGATAACCAGGGGGTGCGCTTCTGCCTGGCTGAGGTGGCTGCGGGAACGAGATACGAGGATTCTAAGCTGTAGGATGATCCAGAAATTTTTGCCATGCCCAACGAAAGCTTGCTCGAACTGCTTAATCTACGCGCCATAAAAGACTTGGCTGATGAACGCTCATTTTCACGGGGCGAGCAATATTATCCCGTCGTTCCAACAGCGCCGGGATTCGAAATTTGAGGGTATATGGCCGGGTTATGCGCCCACCGGGACGCAGGAAATGAACTTTTCGCCGTCGGTTCCTATCTCCCAGAACAGGTCCAAAGCACTTCCGCAGGCGGGGGCAGGAAAGGGGCTTCCGGCGGTCCATTTCATATAATATTCCATTGTCGTATTCCCGGAGGAAACATGTTCAAACGAGTTATAGTTCTCCTGACCCTGCCCCTGATCGCGGGCTGTAGCGCGCCGGCTCTTTACCGTGCTTCGGGTCAGAATAACACCACCCTCATGGCGGAGCTGCTGAAACAGGGCGCCGATCCTAACAAGCGGGCGAGCCACACTTACCATCTCGAGACCCCCCTTCATAGCGCGGCCTACTTCGGCGCGGTCGACGCCGCCAGACTTCTGATAGAGCATGGCGCCGATGTTAACGCCCGCGCTTACTTAGGCGCCACCCCGCTGCATTTCGCGGCCGGAATGGGCCGGACGCGCATGGTGCAATTCCTGCTTGAAAAAGGCGCGGACCCCGAACCCGGCCCGGCGCAGTGGCTCGAACTGCAAGGCAAGATAGAGGCGGGAACCCCGCTCGCGCTGGCCGAGAAGTACGGCCACTCCATAACGGCCGATCTTATAAAGGACACGATAAAAGCCAAGCTGGGCATAACCGCCGGCGCCGAGGCCGTCTACGAGCAATACGCCCCGCTGGTCTCCGCGTTGCTGAAGGATTATGCCGGCGAGGGTAAGACCATAGCCGTGGCCGGCTTCTCCTACTCCGACGGCCGCGGCTCCACCGACGGCAATATAGTGGCCGGGCGCTTCACCAACGAGCTGATACGCCTGAAAAAACTTAAAGTAGTGGAGCGCGACCAGATCGAGCGGGTGCTCTCGGAACTCAAACTGCAGAACGCCGGCGCCATAGGCCCCGAATCGGCCAAGAGCATCGGCAGGATGCTGGGCGCCGACCTGCTGGTGATAGGCGGTATGGTGCAGCTGCCCGGCGCCGTGCTGGAGCTCAATGTCCGGCTGGCCGAGGTGGAATCGGGCCAGGCCGTAGGCGCCGCCTCGGGCCGCGTCCCCCGGGACTGGGTGAACTGACCCGGGTCCCGCTGCAGGCGCGTCGAGCCTGCTCATCGGCGCGACGCGTTCTTCACTCCATATTCTTTCCTCTGAAGGCTGGACTCCCACTGCCCAACCTCGCGAATAATGCCG
>JAVVFK010000068.1:0-10612 GCA_032251015.1 Elusimicrobiales bacterium | reverse complement strand
GTGAGCGCCGGGGCGGTGGTCACGGCTACCGGGGCGGTATTGTCGAAGTGTATGGGGCGCCCGACGCCGGCCGGGACGTCCGCGTTGGCGGGCTCCGCGCCGCCGGGGCCGAACTCCCGGTTGAGGGCCAGGTCGTAGGCCCAGGGCACCGCCAGGTAGCTGCGCAGATAGGGAGGCGAGGCGCTGAGACCGGAAATGACCGACTGCATCCCGGCGGGCACCTGCCAGGTCCAGTCCAGCACCGCCTGGCCGGCTCCGTAAGGCGCCGTATCCACCGCGGTCTCGTACCAGACCGGGTTGGCGCTGTTGAAGGCGTTGCTGCCGTTCCACCAGTCGCCGCCTATCAGGCGCATCGCGACCTTGACGGTGTAGGTTCCCAGTCCGGCCTCGTAGGTCCTGGCGCCGTACCGTTCGTCGGAAGCGGTGCCGGCTATCAGCGTCAGCGACCTCACGTAGTCCGCGGAAGGAGAAACGACCGTGGCGGTCGGGATGTCCAGGTCGAACTTGGTCACGACGGAAGCGGGGGCGGACAGGTTGCCGGCTACGTCGGCGGCCCGGGCCTCGTACTTATAGCGCCTGTCGCTGGTGAAGGAGATGTCGGCGTCGTTGAAGGCCCAGTTGTCCGCGGCGCCCTGGGCGGGGATCCAGACCGGCGACGCGCAGCCGGAGAATGAACTGCCGTCGAAGCAGTTGACATAATTGCCGGAGCCGTCTATTTCGCTCACGGCCACCATCACGGTGCTAGCCCCGGTGAACGGAGAGGACTGCGCGCTGGAGGTCGCGCCGGCTATCGGGGTGGAGAGGAGTATGCGCGAGTAGGTCGCGTCCTGTTCCGGGTGCGAGATAGACACCAGCGGGGGCGTGACGTCGTAGGTGAAGGTCTTGGTCGAATAGACGGAGGAGAAATTGTCGGCGTAGTCCACCGCGCGGACGACGGCCTCATAGACCGTGTCGTCTTTCAGCATGGCCGGCGGGACGGTGTAGTACCAGGAAGTGGGGCCCTGCTTGATGGTAGAGGTTATCCAGGTCTCGGAGAGCGACCAGGCGGCGCCGGTCCAGTAGCGCGTACCCTCAACGCCGCTGGTGGAGATCTTTATCTCCGTGCGCTTGAAGCCGGCGATGTCGGCGCCGGCGGTGCCGCGTATCTCGGCCAGCGCACCGGAGGCGTCGAAGGTCGGCGAGGTTATGAGCACCGAAGGCGGAGTGTCGTCTATGATGAAATAGCGGACGTTGACGCCGCGGGTCTGCGGGTCTTCCCAGTTGCCGTCGCCGCTATCGTCGGCCAGGCGCGAATCGTCCATCGCCTTGGATTCCACTTTGTACTCGCGGTCGCCGGCCGGCCACTCGATATCGGGCAGGTAGACCCAGTCCCAGTCCGGGGGATTGGCGCTGACGCTGAGCGGCTGCCAGGAATTCGTCTCGGCCGCGGTGCCGGAGCTGAACGCGGCGCCGAGCCAGTACCAGGTGTCCCCGGAGAGCAGGTAAGATACGCGTATCCTGCCCGCGGCCACGCCGGAGTTGCGCTCGGTATAGTAGTTATCGGCGGCCGAGCCGTAGAAACGGGTATTGGTCCCGGACTTGCCGGCATTGGCCGAATTATAACGCCCGCTTACCCCGTCCTGGAGATCGGCCGGGAAGAGTATGGATGACGACGGCGGCCGCTTATCGATGGACACTATCATCGAGGAAACGCCCACCGTGTACCCGTCTTGGACGTTGCCTGCTATATCCGAGGCCCTGGCGAGGATATAGTAGCGCATTCCGTTGGTGCCGCCGGTGAACCGCGTGTCCATGCCGGCCGGCGCGTAGGCCCACGATGTGGCGTCGGGCGACAGCGTGCCGTTGGCGT
The DNA here is from genome assembly GCA_032251015.1 of Elusimicrobiales bacterium. Lineage (GTDB taxonomy): Bacteria > Elusimicrobiota > Elusimicrobia > Elusimicrobiales > UBA9959 > UBA2231. The sequence goes on along the minus strand of JAVVFK010000068.1, from coordinate 8,763 downwards.
CGAGCGGGATGAAATAGGGCGAGTCGCCGGGCTCCAGGAAGTCGGAGCCGTCGAACCAGAGCCGCGGGCTGCCCCACTGCTGTATGGCGATCTCCACGTTGGAATTGCCCCAGTTGTCGAAGGCCGTGCCCAGCAGGGAAGAAATGGAGCGTATCCCCCTGGCGTTGGCGTCGCTGGGGACTAGTATGCGCGCGGTCGGCGAACTGCGGTCTATGGTGAACGAAGCGACGGGCGAAGAACCGAGGTTGCCGGCCTTGTCGGTGGCGAAGAGTTGCACCTCGTAGGAACGGTCGGTCTGCCAGGCGAGACCGGCCTGGAAATAATCCGTGGTGTAAGAGGCTATGCCGGCGTTTATCGAGGCGGCCAGTTCGGTATCCGTACCCGCGGCGGTGAATGTGGAGAGTTTCCAGTCCCAGTACTGAGCGTTCTCCTGGCGTTTGACCCTGAAATAGGCGGACTGCAGCTGCCCGGGAGAGACATCCGAAACCGAAGCGGCGAGCTGCGTCAGTTCCGGCGCATAGGCCCGGTCCGGGGAGGTCACCGCGGCCGAGGGCGCGGTGTCGTCTATGATGAACGCGCTGCCCGCGCCGGGTGATTCGTCTATACCGTTGACCTCATGCCTGGCCATGGAACGGACGCGGTAGCGCCTGTTATTGGTCCAGTTCGCCCCGTCCATCGTCCACTGCCAGTTGGGAGGCGCGAAATTTGTGACGCCGACATAACCCGTGAACGCGGAGGTCGAAACCCAGGCCGAACCGTTCCATGCCAGGTCGTCGTTGCCCGTGCCTTCGGTCAGGTCCGCGCCGTAGTCCACTATCCTGAGCTGGACGGTGGTGGAATAGATGGCCGTACCTATTATGGTCGGGGACGGCGAGATCTTCCAGTGCGGCGTTCCGCTCGGGGCGGTGATGCCGGAGGTCGGCGGCGGAGGCCGCAGCGTGAACTTAATGTACGAGGTATCCGCGGCGGGGTCCGCCGGCTTGGAGACCTCGTTGGCGGCCTGGTCCACGCCTTTGGCGAATATCCGGTAATCCACGCCGGCCAGGGTGGAGACCCAGGAAGGGGTTGAGGTCCCCGTGGCCTCCCAGCGGTTCCCGGCGAGGACGGTCGCGTCGTAGAAGATCTCGGTCGGGGAGTTCCAGGCCAGGGCGGCGCGGTTCCAGAAATTGCCGCCGCAGGAACCGTTGACGCAGTAATACGATATCCTGACCTTGTCCAGCACGCCGGGGGCGAAGTCGGAGGCGGAACCCGAGATAAGGGGCAGCTCGGACTGCACGATGGAATCATGGGCCGGGTAGGTGACGGTCGAGGTCGGCGCCGTAAAATCCGCGCTGATGCCGGTCGCCGTGGAGAAAGGCATCTGGTAATTGCCGGCCTTGTCCGTCACGTAGGCGTTGACCTCGTAGGTCTGGCCGCTCTGCCAGGGAGCCGCGTTGAGCTGCCACCAGGTGCCGCCGGCGCTCAGCGAGCCATAGGTCAGGACGTCGTTCCAGACCTCGGGGACGCCGGCCAGCGTCCAGTCGTTGAGAGCGCCGCTCCAGTACCAGCCGTCGCCGCGCCTGATGCGGACGAAGGCGTTCGCCACCCGGCCGTAGGGCTTGTCGTAAGAGTCGCCGGTAACGCGGCCGGTCTGGCTGACATAACCGCCGTCGTAGGGATAGGATATGGCGGCCGTGGGGCGGCTGACGTCGTAAACGAAGGTCGATTTGAGCGTGAGGGGCTCCTGGTTGCCGGCGAGGTCCCCCGCCCAGCTCTCCAGCGTATAGCGCTCGCCGTCTATATAGGCCGCGGCCCCGGAGAGATCGTAGGTCCAGTTGGCGTAGGGCGGAGAACCGGTGAGCTGCTGCGCCGCGGGGTCCCAGCCTATGCCGTCCCAGTAGTCGCCGTTGGACCGGCGCAGGTAGAACCTGACGTCGTTGACGCCCGAGAATCCGTCGAAAGAGGTTCCCTGTATGACCAGGGGATTGGCCGAAAGCGGCAGATGGGAACCGTCGGCGGGGTAGGTCACGGTCGAGACCGGGATCTCGGTATCGAACTGGAAAGTGGCGGTGGCGTACGTAACGTCCCAGTTGCCGGCGGCGTCGCGGCAGCGAGCCCTGACCCTGTAATGAGCGCCGCTGGTCCAGCTGGAGTTCTCTATGGCGTAAGTCCACGAGGCGGAGGTCACCCATACGGCGGCCGGCACGCTCACCCATGGCGCGTCGTTGTCGGTCAGGCAGCCTATGGTCTTCCACGGCGGGTCAAGGGAAGGGTCGTAGCACTTGCTCTGGGTATAGTTGAACACGCTTATGGCCGCCGCGTTCACGCCGGTATTATCAAAAGCATCTCCCGAGAGAGAAGTGAGCGAATTGTAAGCCGCCGAGTAGGGGCTCGATATGACGTCCGAGGGGCGCTGGTTCAGGAAGGTGCGCGTGGCGTAGACCGTGGAGTAGTTGCCGGCGAAATCGAGCGCGCGCGCGGAAATCGTATAAGTCGTCTTCTCCACCAGTATGGCCGGGGAGACGGTGTAATACCAGGAGGTCGGGCCCAGTTTCTGCGCCGGGTTCCAGGTGTCGGCGGAGGTCACCCAGGCGGAGCCGGTCCCGTCCCAGTAGCGTATGGACGCCCCGGTTCCGGTGGATATCCTCACATAGGCGGCGGCCAGGCCGGCGATATCGGCGTTGGCCGTGCCGTAGAGGTCGGTGGTTGAATTGAGCGAAAGCTCGGTAGGCGTGGTGATGGCCACCGAAGGCGGGGAGTCGTCCACGATGAACCGGCGGCCGACATACGGCGCCTGCTCCCAGTTGCCGTCGCCGGTATCGTCGGCCAGCCGCGAATCGTCCATGCCGCGGGCCTCTATGACGTATTCCCGGTCGCCGGCCGGCCATACGAGGTTGGTGGTATAGTCCCAGTTCCAGACCGGCGCCGCTCCGGTTATGGACGCGCTGCGCCAGGCCGCCGCCTCGGCTACCGCGCCGGAGCTGAACGAGGCTCCGGTCCAGTAGTAAGTATCCCCCGACAGCAGGTAGGACAGCCGTATCTGGGAGGTCTGCAGACCCGCCGGCAGGGCGGCGGGGTTATCGGTGGCCGTACCGCGTAGATGGTTGGCGGGGAACTGGCCTATGGCGGAGGCCTTGTAGCGCCCGCTCTCTCCGTCGGAGGAATCCTGCGGGTTGACCAGGAAAGAGACCGGCGGGTTCTTGTCGACTTTGAATACCATGGAGGATTCCGGGACCGAGAAGGTCTCCTGCACGTTGCCGGCCGTGTCCAGCGCCCGGACCAGCACCATATGGCGGTACCCGCTCTCGAAATTGTCGTTGAAGCCGGCCGGCGCGTAAGCCCAGGATGTGGCGTCCGGCGACAGGAAGCCGTTGGCACCGTCCACCGTTATCCAGTACGGATCGGTCTGCAGGCTGGTGAAGCCGGAGCCGTCGAACCAGACCAGCGTGGCGCCGACCCATTTCTGCACCGCCACCTGTACGGAGGCGTTGCTCTGGTTGTCGGACGCCGTGCCGGAGATGGCGGACACCTGGCGCACTCCCCCGTTATTGGCGTCGTAAGGCCTCAACACACGGGCGGACGGCGAGGACTTGTCGATAGTGAAAGGCCTGTCGGTCGCCTGCGTCAGGTTCAGGGCCTTGTCCCGGGCGAAGAGCTGGGCGATATAGCCGCGGTTAGTCTCGAAGGCCTGGCCGGTCTGGAAGTAGTCGGTGGTGTATTTGTAGAGGCCGCCGTCGAGATAGGCAGGCAGCTCGGTATCCGCGGAGGCCGCCGTGAACGTGGAGGCTTTCCAGTTCCAGTAGACCGCGCTTTCCTGGCGCCTTACGCGGAAATAAATGTTCTGCAGTTCGCCGGGGGCCTCGTCGCTGACGGTTCCGGTGAGAAGGGTCACTTCCTTGGCGTAGGCCGCCGTGGGAGAGTTTATCGCCGCCGACGGGGGCCCCGCGTCCATCACGAAGTCCCGGCCCAGCGCCGGGACCTCCTCGGTGGCGCCTATGGCCTTGGACTGGACGCGGTACTTGCGGTCCGTGGTCCAGTTGCCGGCGGCCATGCTCCACTGCCAATTGGGCGAATTGTAGACCGTAACGGGGAAGTAACCGGTATAGGTACCGGCCGGCTCCCAGGAATCGCCGTCCCAGGCCAGGTCGTCGCCGCTGCCCAGCAGGTCGTCGCCGCCGTAATCCACCAGGCGCAGCTGCACGGCGGAGGCGAAGACTGCGGTGCCGTTTATGGCCGGCGCCAGCGACGGGTTCCAGTGCGGCGTCTCCTCGTCGGGCGTGGTTATCCCCGAGGAGGGGCCGGGCGTCTTGAGAGTGAACTCGATGTGCGCGCCGGGGCCGGCGCCCGGCTTGGCCACCTCGTTGCCGGCCTTGTCCACTGCCTTGGCGAAAATGCGGTAGATGATGCCCGAAGCGTCGGTAGCCCAGGTCGGGGTGGAGACCCCGGTGGCCGTCCAGGTATCGTCGCCGGGGAGATATACCGCGTCGTAGAATATCTCCGGGTCGGAATTCCACGCCATAGCGGCGCGGTTCCAGTACTTGCCTCCGCAGATGCCGCTGGCGCAGTAATAGGATAACCGCACCTTGTCCACGGCGCCGGGGGACGCGTCGGAAGCGGAACCCGATATCACGGTCAGTTCCTCCTGCAGATTGGAACCGTGCGCCGGATAGGTCACGGTCGAGGTCGGCGCCTCGAAGTCGGCCTTGATAGAGGTGACGGTACTGTAACCGACCCTGTACCAGCCGGCCTTGTCTTTTATATTGACGGTCATCTCGTAGGTCTCGCCGCTCTGCCAGGGCGTGGCGGAGAGCTGCCACCAGGTGGCCGAAGGGCTGAGCGTGCCGTAGGGGCCGCCCTGGTAGAGTTCGTTCCATACCTCGGGCGAATTCTCCACCGTCCAGGAGGAATCGGAGACCCGGTAGTAATGGCCTGGATTGGCGCCGGTCAGCTGCCTGACGCGGACATACACCCGGTCCACTATGCCGTTGGGATTATCGTAGGCCGTACCGGTTATGCGGCCGGTCTGGCTTATGTAGCCGTTGTTGAGCGGATAGGTTATAGTCCCGGTGGGCCGGGAAATGTCATAGACGAAATCGGCGTCGCGCACTGTACCATTATTCCCCCCGCCGGCGCCTTCTTCGTTGTTCGCGTTATCCTTCGCCCGCGAAACAAAGCGGTAGGCATGGCCGTCGATCCAGATCGGCACGCCGAAGTAATCCCCCCTCCAGTACCACTCGTTCCCGGCCGCGGACGTTTCCAGCCACGCCACGGCGGGGTCCCACTGCACGCCGCTCCAGTAGCTGGTCCCTTCCGTGAGGTCCTGCAGATACACCTTAACTTCCTTGACCCCGGAACCGGCCGCCGGGTCTACCGAGGTTCCTAGTATGGAGGACGTGGAGATAGCCGCGTAATGCACGCCCTCGGCGGGGTAGAGGACGGTGGTCTGCGGTTCGGTATTGTCGAACTTAAAAGAGACGGTCGAATAGACCGTGTCGTAGTTGCCGACATAGTCGCGCGAGCGGGCCTCGACGCGGTAGACATAGCCCGAGGACCAGGGCGGCGAAGGGAAGTCGTACGAGAAAGTGCCGCTGGACTGCTGCGGCCCGGCGAAATTAAAGGTCGTGGTGGAGAAATACGTATCCGGATCGCAGGGGTCCTCGCAGGTGTCCCAAATCCCGGCCTGGAAGTTCCAGTACACGGAGCCCACCACGCGGAACAGGCGGATATTGACGGTATCGAGCGTGTCGGCTATATAGAGCCGGCGGTTATCGAGCGCGGTGCCGGAGATGGAGGGCATCGCGTTGCGCGCCGCGCCGGACGGCACCTGCACCAGCGTGGACGGGGCCTGGTTGTCTATCCAGAACACGCGCTCGGGCGAGGCGACGCCCTGGTTGGGCGCGGCCCCGAGCGCGCTGTCCTTGGAACGCAGGCTGACGAAGTACTTGTAGCCGTTGGTCCAGAAGGCCGGCGCGAAGTTCTTGCCCAGCGTGGCGGTGGACCCTACCACGTTGAAATCGTCCACGGAGAACCAGACGCCCGGGTCGTAGCTTATCCAGGCGGAGCCGTCCCAGGTCTGGTCGGGGTTGCCGTCGGAGTTATTGTCGCGGTGCAGGCGTATCTGCCCGTCGGCCGGCGTGGTGTACTTGTCGTACGAGGTGCCGGTTATGGAAGCGACGGTGGAGTAGATTTCACTATCCGCCGGGTAGGTCACCTGCGACGAAGGGCCCGCGTTGTCTATCATGAAGGTGCGGCCCGTCTGTATCGTAGTCTGGACATTGCCGCCCTTGTCCGTGGCCCTCACGGTGCCGGTGTAATAATTCTCGTAGTTCCAGGTCACGCCGGAGGTATCGAAGGTCCAACTAGAACCCGCCAGCGTCGCGCCGTTCCAGACCGGCGTCTCGGTCATATCCCACCCGGGGCCGGCGGAGTTCCAGTAATACGTAGTGCCGCCGTCGAGACGCATAAGTGCGGCGTCCACGGAGAGCACGCCGGCGGGGCCCACGTCCACGGCCGTACCGTTTAGGTAGGGCAGTGCGCTGTATATGGTGTTGTTGGCCGGGATAAGCACGCGCGAATCGGGCGGCGAGACGTCCACGATATATACCGTGCCCTTATGCGGGACCTCGGCCGGGTAACTGCTCCTGGTCCTGATCGTGCGCAGGCGGTATTCGCCGGTCTGCCAGTCCACGCCGGAGGAGTCCCAGGTCCAGTTGGTGTGGTTGCCGTCGTCGTTCCAGGTATCCGGTATATTGTTCCACACCGACGAGGCGCTCCAGCCGCCCAGCGACTGGTCCCAGTACCTGTTCTCGGTCTTGTTGTATATATTGATAGACATGGTCCCGCCGGGATCGTCCTCCCAGAAGCGGCCGCTGATGGCGGAGACGCCCGAGCCGATGGAGCCGTGGGTCGGGCTGTCCACTATGGACCAGCTGTAATCCCGGTACGCCTGCCAGCGCACGCCGCCGCCGGCCACCTCGGTGCGGTCGGCCGTGCTGGTGCGGGCCTTGATAATGAAGTAGCGACGGTCGCTGTAATAGGTGGGCATGCCGGCCTCGTAGCGCCAGTACAGCGGGCCCACCTGCGGCGTCACTCCTATATCCTTCCAGTAATCGTCCTCTACGCCGCTCACCCAGGAGCCCGCCCAGTTCCAGTAGCGGTTGTCGCTCTCGTTGTAGACCAGCAGGTCCACGCGGGTTATCTCGGCGCTGCCCGCATTGGCGATACCCTGCGCCACCACCGGAGTATAGTAGTCGTACCGGGCAGAGCCGCTGACGAAAGGAGCCATGATCTCCGTCTGGGGGGCGGAGGCGTCGTAGGTGAACGTGGAGACCTTTATGTAGGAGTCGCCCAGCGACTCCTGGGCGTTGCCGGCCGCGTCGGCGCCCTTGGCCCGGACGCGGTAGATCTGCTGGTCCTGCCATTCCGGCAGGTCCGCATAGGTCCATACGGCCTGGCGGCCGGTCTCGGTGCTGGCGCCGACTTCGGTTACATTAGCGTCGATCCAGTACTCGCTGGTGCCCTCCCAACCGATCGCCGAGCCCTTCCAGTAGAGCTGCGAGCCGAAGTTCTGCCTTATCGAGATCTTCACCGCCCCCTCGGCCGGCAGCCCGGCGCCCGGGAACCAGTCTATATAGGTGCCGTCCACCTGGTCCAGGGAACTGATGGCGCCGCCGTGCGGCGGGTTGCTTATGGCCGCCGTCGGTATCCGCACGTCATAGTCGAAAGTGCTGGAGCCGGACGGGACCTCCGCGTTGCCGGCTATATCCGAAGCCTTGGCCTGCACCTCGTAGCGGTGGCCGTCGGTCAGGCCGGGCCGCGGATAGGTCCAGGGCGTGGACAGGGCGCCCGGGTTGGTCGGCGTGGCCTGCAGCCACAGCGGGCTGGCGCTGTCCTGCCAGCCGCTGCCGTTCCAGTAGGTGGTGGGCCAGGGCAGCGGGTCTTCCGTGGGACCGAGGTCCTTTATCCAGACCTGCACGCCGTTTGCGGGTATGCCCGACAAGTCGTCGGTGGCCTGCCCCTGCAGCGAGGCGATACCTGAGGCGTTGTAGGCGCCGCCCGCTTCGGGCGTCATGATGACCGATGACGGGGCAGTCACGTCGATAGTGAAGACTACCTCGGTCATCTGCGTCTGGACGCGCGCCACGTCGTCGCGCGCCCGTGAACGCAGCTGGTACTTGCCCGAGGTCCAGGAAATGCCGCCGTAAGACCAGTTCAGCGCGGTACCGCCAAGATTCTGCATATTCTGAGAACTTATCCATACCTCCGAGCCCGTATCAGGCTGCCAGAACACGCCGTTCCAGTAGGAATAGGGCGGCGAAAAATCCGTGGAAGTGGAGCGTTTGAGAGACAGGTCCACCCTGTCCAGCCCTTGATTATCCGAAGCCGTACCGTACAGCGTCCAGTTCCCCGCGCCGTATATGCTGCCGTTGGCGGGGGAAGTCGAGACCGAGGCCGGGGCCTGCAGGTCTATGGTGAAAGAGATAGCGGGGGCGTTGGGGTTAAGCAGGTTATGGTCCTCATAATTGCCGGCCTTATCCCGGCCACGGAACCGGATCTCATAGGTGCGGTCATTCACCCAGCCGGTGGACGGGATTATGGTCCAGTTATGCTCCCAGCGGTCGTCCCCGGAGTTGTAAGTACCTCCATCCAGTTCCCCCGGCAGCGCCGTAAGTCCGGCCCACCCGGAACCGGTAAAATAGCCGCCGGTATCGGTGTCGTAAATGGAAAGGTCCACGTTACTAAGCGACGTGCCCACCGGGCTGAAATGGGCCGTATCCCAGGCCG
>JAVVFK010000067.1:0-10798 GCA_032251015.1 Elusimicrobiales bacterium | reverse complement strand
CTCCTTTCCCGGGATCGAGACGCTCGCCCCCCTCTTCCACGACGGGATGGTCTTTGCGCGGTGCTGGGGGGGCGGGTGTGCGGCATGACATCTCTTCTTTGCTCAACGGAACGGACCTGCAGGTACCGGGCGTGACCTGCGCCTGGGGACGGGACTGCTATTTTGTTTATACTGTGGTGAACCAGAACTGCGGCCTGGGAACGGGGGATGCGGTCGCGTGCAAGCAGGTCAACTTCGAGATGCGCTATGCTAACTGATTACGGGGTACGCCGGGGCGGCTTTTCTCTTGCCGAGATGATGATAGCGGTCATGATCTCCGGTATGGTCCTGGCTTCTCTGGCCGCGATACACTCCACCAGCACCACTCATCTATTCCAGAATTACAGGCAGAACAAACTGAAGAACGAGGCCACCGTCGCGATGAAGACAGTGATGAGCCGGCTGTCGACCGCTACCCGGATAGACTGGCCCGCCGCGGGCAGCGCGGCTAACGCCCTTTCCATAGCAGAGAATGTCGACCACCTGCCCACACGCTGCTACCCCATCCGCGCCGGTGAGCCGGTGCGCTGGCATTATTTCTGCCGCTATACGACCATCAACAGTTTCTGCCGCTCCGGCAGATGCCTTATGTACCATACGGGCACTATAGCCGGGGGGCCGGGATGTCCCAATACCGCCGCGGCGCCGGCCATCCCCTACCCCGCTTTCTGCGGCCCCGGCGGCGGCGGAACCGTAACCCGGCTGATGGACCATCTTGACGTTTCAGGCGGCCCTGTCTTCTCCCGGCGCAACGCGGACGGAATATTCGAGCGGTCCTCCGTGCTGGTGCGGCTGCATCTCCTGTGGACGCCGTCTACCGCGGCGGCCGGTGACATGAGCCGTATAGCCCGCCCCGTCGACTCGACCCTGGAATCTGTCGGCTCGATACAGTGCAGCCCCGGCTCTGACGGCTGCTGACCCCGCCACCGGCCTCCTTGAAAAACGAAGGCCCCTCTGCTAGACTATCCCTATGGACAAAACGACGCGGGGAATCGGCCTGCGCCTTCGCAGGGGGGCCGTCCTCCTTCAGACCCTTGTGATCTCTGTGATCATATCCATGATCGCGGTCATGGTCATGAAATGGGTTTTGGCGCGCTACACTATCGCTACCCGGATCCAGCGCAGCGCCAAGAACGAAGCCAGGAGCGACGGATGCATGAACCACAGCGTAAGCCGCCGTCTTACCGAAACCACCATCCTGAACTGCAACGACGTCGACGGCATTATAAGCCGTTCCTTCTCCTCTGCCGACGCCCAGGGGATTGAAACTCTTACCGTGAGGATAAATGAGTAAGGCGGCCGCCGCGCTGCTGTTCCTCTCTTTCGCGCTCCCGGCCTCCGCCGCATCAGCGGGGGACACCATGCGGCATGGTGTCCCAGTACAACCTGTTACCACCTGGAAACTGAAGTCCTCTCCCCATTTCGACATCTACCACGAGGCCGGCTGGGCCCCCAACTCCATATCCATCGAGATGGAGAAGCTCTACTCCTCCATGCGGCTAAACCTGTCCATGTTCGCGCCTTGGATGGTCAGGGAGAAGACGAAGGTCTATATCCACGCCAGCCGGCAGACCTACCTGGAGGGTGAGTTCGAGCCGCCGCCCTGGTCCAAGGGCCTCGCTTTTACCTCCAAAAAGACCATAGTAGTATACGACTCGGGGGACTTGGCGAAACTCCGGGCCGTCATAGCGCATGAGCTGACGCATCTTTATTTCGAGACCTATTTCGCCGAGAAGCTCAAGTATCCGCCGCAGTGGCTCAACGAGGGGCTGGCCGTGATGATGGAGGACGGCTCCCATTCCGCCGACGGAGGGCCCTGGACGGCGGCCCTGAAATACATGCCGCGCGAGCGTTTCTTTACGATGCGGGCATATTTCGCCAGCGAGCTGGCCTCGCTGAACACCGACCAGAAGATAGGCGACTGGTACCTGCAGGCCTTCGGTATCGTGAAGCATCTCTATCGTCCCGCGCAGAGGCTGCAGTTCAGGAATTTCTGCGAGAAGATGCGGGAAGGTTACGGCCTGGAGAAGGCGCTCTGGGAGGTGTACCGGGTGCGCGATACCGATCAGTTCGAGAAAAAATGGTCGGCCTGGCTCGATCTTTACCGCGCGCAGGACAGGCCCGGCTTCGGCCGGCAACAGCCCAGCGCCAGCTTCAACTTCCAACCGGTAAAACTTTCGTCCTTCGGTTTCACTAATTTCGGCGTCGTGAAATAGAGGGGGAGGCCCTCTCCCCGAGATAGGCTCCAGTCTGCGAGACGCCGGGCGCGACGGCTTTGTCCACGGGGCCGTCGAAAAGAACCCTGCCGCCGCCCTCGCCGCCTTCGGGCCCCAGTTCCAGCATCCAGTCGGAGGACGCTATGACGTCCAGGTTGTGCTCTATCACCAGCACGGTGTTGCCCTGGTCCGCAAGCCGGTGGAGGACGCGCAGCAGTTTCTCTACGTCGGCGAAATGCAGGCCGGTGGTGGGCTCGTCGAGTATATAGATGGTGCGCCCGGTGGAGCGCCGGGAGAGCTGTTCGGCCAGCTTCAGGCGCTGCGCTTCGCCGCCCGAGAGCGTTGTGGCGCCCTGTCCCAGTTTCAGATATCCAAGCCCCACCTCGTCCATGACCGCCAGTATCCTCGAGATCGGGGGGATGTCGGCGAACAGCGCCGCGGCCTCCCCGATGGAGAGGTCGAGGACTTCCGAGATGCTCTTGCCCTTGTATTTCACCGAAAGCGTCTCGTCGTTGAACCGCCGGCCGCCGCATTCGTCGCAGCGGACGTATACGTCGGGCAGGAACTGCATCTGTATCTTTATCGTGCCATCGCCCTGGCAGGCCTCGCAGCGGCCGCCTTTTACGTTGAACGAGAAGCGGCCCGGCTTGTAGCCGCGGCGGCGCGCCTCGGGCAGCTTCGAGAAAAGGTCCCGTATGTGGTTGAAGGCGCCGGTATAGGTCGCCGGGTTGGAGCGCGGCGTGCGGCCGATGGGGGACTGGTCCACTATGACCGCCTTGTCGAGGTGCCCGTCGCCTTTCATCGTGCGGAAGGCGCCGGGGGCTTCCTTGGAGCCGTAGAGCTTTTTGGCCAGCGCCTTATAGATTATCTCGTAGAGAAGCGTCGACTTGCCAGAGCCGGAAACGCCGCAGATGCTCACGAAAAGTCCCAGCGGTATCTTCACGTCTATGTTCTTGAGATTGAACTGGGTGGCGCCGAAAAATTCCAGGAATTTGCCCGAGCCCTTCCGGGCGGGCCGCTCGAAGGCGACTTTTCTCTCGCCGCGCATGAAGGCCCCGGTGAGCGACGTCTTCGATTTTATTATATCGGCGGGCGAGCCCTGGGCTACTATGGTTCCGCCGGCCGCGCCCGCGCCGGGGCCGAGGTCCACCACGTGGTCGGCGGCCCGGATCACGGCCTCGTCGTGCTCGACTATTATCAGCGTATTGCCTATGTCGCGCAGAGACTGGAGGGTGTTTATCAGCTTGGCGTTGTCGCGCTGGTGCAGGCCGATGGTCGGCTCGTCGAGGACGTAGAGCACGCCGGTCAGGCCGGAGCCTATCTGCGTGGCCAGCTGTATGCGCTGGGCCTCGCCTCCGGAGAGCGTCTCGGAGCGGCGGTCGAGCGTGATATAGGAAAGGCCGACATTGTCGAGGAAACCCAGGCGGGAGTTTATCTCCCGTAGTATAAGGCGGGAGATCTCTTTTTCCTTGTCGGTGAGCCTGAGATCCTTCAGGAAAGCCAGTATGGCCCCTATCGACATCCCGGAGAGACGGGCTATGTTCATACCGCCTACGAGCACGCTGAGCGATTCGGGCTTGAGGCGCGCTCCCTTGCAGGACGGGCAGGTTATCTCGTGCATGAAGCGGCGGTACACCTCTTCCCTGACGAAATCGGACTCGCTTTCGGAGTAGCGGCGGCGGAGGTTGGTCATCACGCCCTCGAAACCGGCCTCCGCGGCCGGTCGCGGTGCTCCCGGCACCGATTGCGGCGAATGGCGCTCTGATCCGTCGCCCTCAAGTACGAGTTTGCGCTGCGCGGCGGTCAGGGACTTCCACGGCTTGCCGGTGGGGATACGGGCCTTGCGGCAGAAATCCTCCAGCATCTCGGCGTAGTAGCCGCCCCAGGAATTCTTCCAGCGGTGGGTGCGCGTGGTGACGGGGTTGGACCAGGCCTCGATGGCGCCTCCGGCGATGGTCTTTGACGGGTCGGGTATGACCAGGTCGGGGTCCGCCTCTATGCTCACGCCCAGGCCGGTGCAGGCCGGGCAGGCGCCGTGGGGGGCGTTGAACGAGAACAGCCGGGGCTCGAGCTCCGGGAAACTTATGGCGCATTTGGGACAGGCGTTCTTCTCGCTGTATACCGCATCAGAGGGGGACACCATGCGGCCGGTCGCAGAGCTCCCGGCACCGACTGCGGGCAATGCCGCCCTGTTCCGGCTTGGTGTCCCAGTACCTCTTCCGTCGGCGGTTTTGACCCTCACCAACCCGCGCGACTGGGCCAGCGCCAGTTCGACGGCCTCGGCCGCGCGCTCGCGGTCGTCGCCGGGAATGAACTCGTCGACGAAAAGGTCTATGTCGTGCTTTATGTACCGCTTGAGGACCGGGGTCTTGTCCAGGGATACTAATTCCCCGTCCACCATGACCTTCACGAAACCGGCCTTCTTCAGGCGGGAGAACAGGTCCTCGTATGTTCCGATGCGGCCGCGTATCAGCGGGGCGAAAACGGCGGTTTTCCTGCCGGCGAAGGCGTGTTCGAGCTCTTTCACTATTCCCTGGGCGGACCAGGCCTTTATGGGGCCGCCGCAGGAGGGGCAATGCGGCCGGCCGGCCTTGGCGTAGAGCAGCCGGAGATAGTCGTAGATCTCGGTGACGGTTCCGACGGTGGAGCGCGGGTTGCGCGAAGGGCTGTGCTGCTGTATGGCGATGGCGGGGGAGAGGCCTTCGATGGATTCCACGTCGGGCTTGTCCATCTGCTCCAGGAACTGCCGGGCGTAGGCGGACAGCGATTCGACGTAGCGCCGCTGGCCTTCGGCGTAGATGGTGTCGAACGCCAGCGTGGACTTGCCCGAACCGGAGAGGCCGGTCACGACCACCAGCTTGTTCTTTGGCAGCGAGAGCGAGAGGTTCTTGAGGTTATGGGAGCGGGCTCCCGTTATTTTTATGCTGTCCATGTCAGGCCTTCTTCCCGTAGCGGTTGACTATCGTCGGCCGCAGGAATTTGTCGGAGGTTCCGGGGTAATCGATATTGAAATGCAGGCCGCGCGATTCCTTGCGCGCCGAGGCGGAATCTATTATCGCGCCGGCCAGGCAGGCGATATTGCGCAGTTCCAGCAGGTCGGTGGTCAGCAGGAAGTCCCAGTAATAGCGGAGTATTTCCCCGGAGATCGTTTCTATGCGGCGGCGGGCCCGTTCGAGGCGCTTGTCGCTGCGGACTATGCCGACGTAGTTCCACATCAGCGTGCGTATCTCTTCCCAGTTATGGCTGATGATGACGGCTTCGTCCGAGGGGCGGGCGGCGCCGTAGTTCCAGGCTTCGGCCCTGCCGGCGGTTTTACCGGCGGGCTTCCGGTCCGCGGCGGCCGCTTCGGCGGCCCGGTGGGCGAAAACGCAGGCCTCGAGCAGCGAATTGGACGCCAGCCGGTTGGCGCCGTGCAGGCCGGTATAAGCGGTCTCGCCGGCGGCGTACAGCCCCGGCATAGCGGTCCTGCCGTCCTTGTCCACTTTTACCCCGCCGCAGAAAAAATGAGTGGCCGGCACCACGGGGATGGGGGACTTGGCGATGTCTATGCCCAGTGCCAGGCAGCGCGCGTATATCTGCGGGAACCTATTCTTCAGGAAGGCCCTGCCCTTGAAACTGATGTCCAGCCAGGCGCAGTCCTGGCCGGTGCGTTTGAGCTCGGCGTCGATGGCGCGCGCGACTATGTCGCGCGGGGCCAGTTCGGCGTCCTTGTGATACTTAGGCATGAAGCGCCCGCCGCCGGCCAGCGTGAGAACCCCGCCTTCGCCGCGCACCGCCTCCGATACCAGGAAGGATTTCGCCTGCGGGTGATAAAGGCAGGTCGGGTGGAACTGGACGAACTCCATGTTGGCGAGGTCCAGGCCGGCCCGCCAGGCCATGGCCATGCCGTCGCCGGTGGCCGTGTCGGGATTGGAAGTGTAGCGGTACACCTTGCCCGCGCCGCCCGAGGCCAGGAAGGTCTGGCCGGCGGTGAAGGTCTCCACGCGCCCGGTGCGTTCGTCCAGCGCGTAGACCCCGAGGCAGAGGTTGGAGGGGGGGCGGCGGGAATGGGGACGCTCCTCCAGTATGAAGTCGATGGCCGGGTGACGCTCGTATATGCGCACACTCTTGTTATGGGCGCAGGCGGCCAGCAGGGCCTCCTGGATGTCGCGGCCGGTATAGTCGCCGCAATGAAGGACGCGGCGGGCGCTGTGGCCGCCTTCGAGGCCCAGGTCGAAATCCTTGCCCGCCCGGCTGAACTTCACGCCCAACTCCAGCAGTTCCTTAACGCGCGCCGGGCCCTCGCGCACCGTCATCTCCACTACGTTCCGGTCGCAGAGGCCGGCGCCGGCCTTCATCGTGTCCCGGGCGTGACGCCCGAAAGAATCGGCCGCGGCGGTGACGGCCGCTATGCCGCCCTGGGCGAGGCCGGTCGAGCCGGTGCGCATATCGCGCTTGACCAGCAGGCTGACGGTGCCCAGGCGGGAGAGCTTCTCGGCCAGCATCAGGCCGGCCAGCCCGCCGCCGAGCACCAGGAAATCGGAATGGTTCGCTTTCATAAGAGCCCGTTAAAAATCTAGAATATTTTAACACTTATGGCGAACCTCAAGAAGAAACTTCTGGTATACCTGCCGATACTTATCTCAGCGGGCATACTGGCCTGGCTCATCTACCCCAGTTTCCCGGACCTCAAGCGAACGCTGGCCGGAGCTTCCGGCGGCTGGCTGGCCGTATCGCTGCTCTTCGCGGTTTCCAGCTATACCTTCATGGGGCTCACGCTCTGGGAGGTCCTCTCGATACTGGGCTTCCGCCTGCCCTTCTGGCAGACGGGGGGCATCGCCCTGGTCTCCACCACGGTCAACTACTTCTTCTCCTCGGGCGGGGTCAGCGGCTTCGCCACACGCGCCCACCTGCTATGCAAGCGCAGGGTGCCCTACGGCATCAGCGTGACCTCGTCGGTGGTCATCAGCGTGCTGATCTACCTGATCCTTTCGCTCATAATACTGCAGGGCGTGCTGCTGCGCCTCATAGACACCCCGCGGTTCGACCTGACCTTCTTCGAGGGCGTCATCGGCGTAATGCTCATACTGGGCTTCGCTTTCTCGCTGACGATGATGCTCTTCCACCACGACCTGCGCTCCTCCTGGGGCCGGAAGATATACGACGGCGTGAACTACGTCATGTTCTTCTTCTCCAAGCGCGAGATACCCGAGGAGACCTTCCTGGACTTCGAAGGGCAGCTCAACGAGGGCATACACAAACTCCACGAGAAGAAGTTCGAACTTCAGACCGTCATCGCCTATGTCTGCGCCGACTGGATCTCGACCATCTTCATCCTCTACTTCGCCTTCAAGGCCGTCGGGGTCGATATCAGCAGCGGCGTGCTGGTGACCGGCTTCGCCTTCGGCATGCTGATGACCATAATACCGATACTGCCCGGCGGCCTGGGCGCGATGGAGGCCGCTATGACCGCCTCCTACGCGCAGATGGGCATAGAGTGGGAGAAGGCGCTGGCGGCGGCGCTTATATTCAGGATGTTCTACTACCTGCTGCCGGCTTTCTTCAGCATCTTTATTTACTGGGGGCTCAAGATGTCCGAGCCTTTCTACGATTATCTGCACCCGGAGAACGGGGGAGAATGCCCCGTTCTCGGGGAGGGGGAGGGACGATGACCGAGGAATTCATGGGTGAGGCGCCCGAGATACATCCCGGGGCCTGGGTGCACCCGTCGGCCGTAGTTATCGGCCGGGTAAAGCTGGGAGATAAGGTCTCGGTATGGCCCAACGCCGTCATACGCGGCGACGTCGACAGCATAACCGTCGGCGAAGGCTCCAATATACAGGACGGCGCGGTGCTTCACCCGGACCAGGGGCGGCCCGTCAGGCTGGGAGCCGGGGTTACGATAGGCCACTGCGCCGTGGTTCACGGCTCCACGGTCGGCGACAGGTGCCTTATCGGCATGGGCGCGATCGTGATGGCGGCCGAGATAGGCGACGAATGCCTGGTGGGGGCCGGAGCGCTGGTCACCCCGCGGACGTCGGTGCCGCGCGGGCAGATGGTACTGGGTTCGCCCGCCAGGGCCGCGCGTCCGCTCAAGCCGGAGGAGATAGCCGGCCTGTCCGAGTCGGAAAAGAATTACGCGCTGCTGGCTTCAATGTACGCCGGCAAGGGGGAGAAATGACCGAAGGCGCCCCTTCTAAAAAGATACTGCTGGTAGAGGACAGCAAGAATATATCGGCCGTCCTCGTCGACGTCCTCAAGGCCGAGGGTTATACGGTCATGCACGCGCCCGACGGCGTCACCGGGGTGGCGATGACCCGCCGCGAGAAGCCGGACCTGCTGCTGCTCGATCTCCTCCTGCCCAAACTCAGCGGCTACGACGTCTGCAACACGATAAAGCGCGACAATAATACCCGCCATATCCCTGTGCTTGTCATCTCCACGATGGACAAGCCCGAGAGCGTGGCGCGGGCCAAGGCCTGCGGCGCGGCTAATTTCATGCGCAAACCCTACAACCTCGACGACCTGCTGGCGGAAATAAAGCGACTGCTCGGTCAATGAAAAAAAAGAGCCGCGTCGGGAAGGTCTACCGCGGACTCCTGAAGGCGTTCGGGCCGCAGGGCTGGTGGCCGGTCACACCGGGAGGAGCGGTCTCCCCGGTATATACCCCGCTTTTTTACGGCGCCCGCTCAGACGCGGAGATCGCGGAGATCTGCGCCGGCGCTATACTGACGCAGAACACGGCCTGGACCAATGTCGGGAAGGCGCTGGCCGGGCTTCACGGGGCGGGGCTTCTGTCGGCGGAGCGCATCGCGGCCTGCCGCCTGCCGCGCCTGGCCGCGCTGATAAGGCCGAGCGGCTATTACCGGCAGAAGGCCCGCAGACTCAGGGATTTTTTCGCCAGGGCGGCGAAAGAACACCCCGAAGGCTTGGAGCGCTGGTTCCGGTCCGCGCCGGCGGAGGCGCTTCGACGCGAGTTGATATCGTACAAGGGGGTGGGTCCGGAAACGGCCGACAGTATCGTGCTCTACGCGGCGGGTCGCCCTTCTTTCGTTATAGACGCCTACAGCCGCCGGATCGGGGAACGGCTGGGCCTGGGCCGGGGCGGGCATTACGACTATTGGAAAGCCCTGTTCGAGGCCGGGCTGCCCCGCCGGCCGGAGGTATACAACGAATACCACGCTCTGCTGGTGAAGCTGGGAAAAGATTTTTGCAGGAAGACTCTGCCGCTGTGCTGCGGCTGCCCGCTGCGAAGAGAGTGCGACTACGCGGCGGTGCGAAGGAAGGATCATGGAAAAGATAGAAGCTCTGCTCGACAGGGGAGAATTCAGAAAGGCTCTGTCCGCCATTAAGGCCGCCGGCCGCCGGGACCCGTACCTGGAGGGCGAAGCCCTGCGCGGCCTGGGCCTTTTCGCCGAAGCGGCCCGCGCCTATTCGCGCGCCGGCTCCACGAACGACGAATACGCGCTCGAGGCAGCCCTGGGCGCGGTCAAATGCTGGCGCGCCCTTGGGGACGCCCCGAAGGCGTTCGCCGCGGCCAAAAAGGCCCTGTCGCTTTCAAAGCGCCTGCGGCTCCTGGAGGACGAGGCCGAGCTGGAATGGGCCCTCGCTCTCCGGCTTTCCGGCCGGCTGGGCGAAGCGGAGAAGATGCTGCTGCGCCTGCTCAAAGGCTATCGCCTGGACCGCGACCACGCGGGCGCTTCTTTCGTGCTCTGGGCGCTGGGCGGTCTTTACAGGCTGCAAGGCCGCTACGCGGCCGGCCTGCGGTCCTTCGAGGGAGCCCTGGCGGCGGCCCGGAAGGCCGGCGACGACGCGGCCGAGGGCTACGCCCTGTTCGGGCTGGGCGGCCTGCTGCGCGTGGCCGGCTTCATGGGGCGCGCGCTGGATTGTTACGGCCGGGCCCGCGGGATATTCTCCCGCACCGACGACACTTTCGCCAAGGCTTACGCGGAATGCGGCACGGCCAACGTGCTGCGGCAGCTGGGCAGGCTGGACGAGGCCTATAAGGGATATGAACGCGCCCATAAACTCTACTCGTCGCTTTCGGACTGGGCGGACCTGGGTTTCGTGGAGTGGGGGATTGGGGAGATACTCCGCAGGAACGGTGATTTCCGCGGCGCGCTGAACAGCTATAAGGCCGCCGAAAAGCTTTTCAAGGGACGCTCGGAACCCCGCGGAGAGGCGCTGACCATGCTCTCGCTGGCGCAGCTCTATTACCTGATGGGCGACACCGCCGGCGCCGAGAAACGCCACGCCGCCGCCCTCAGGTTCATCAAGCGCCACGGCCTCCACACCCACCTGGAGACCTTCACCTGAGATAGGGCTCACCTCGGGGACACTGGCTCGTCACGGTTCGCTTTTTCAGGGATGCACCTTCGCTTAGTTCGGCCGGGCCGAGCGAAGCGAAGGGTGTATTTTAGAAAGCCGAACCCGTGGCGGAGTGAAGGCCCGGCTAGGAAGCCTGGGACTCAATTACATCTTGAAGTCCCAGCCGAGGTAATGCTCGCGGGCGAGCTTGTCGTTGAGCAGGACTTCAGCCGCGCCTTCGGCCAGTATCTCGCCGG
>JAVVFK010000066.1:0-10976 GCA_032251015.1 Elusimicrobiales bacterium | reverse complement strand
GGCCAGCGAGGGGGTGTTGGTGACGGCGCCGGAATACATGCCCACGGCCGTCGGGATGTCGTAACCGGCCAGGCCGGCGATAGCCACGGTGACGGCGACACCGCCCAGGACCACGGCCGCGGCCAGCAGGTTGAGCCTTATGCCTTCCCTGCGGAAAGCGGAAAAGAAGCCGGGCCCGACCTGCGTACCGATGGAATAGACGAAAAGGATCAGGCCGAAATCGCGCAGGAACTCCAGCGTGTCGTGGTCGGCGTCGAAGCCGAAATGGCCGAAGAGTATGCCGGAGAAGAGCACGCCGGCTATACCCAGGTTTATCCCGAATATCTTTATATTGCCGATAGCCAGCCCCGCGGCGGCGACTATCATCATGACGAAAACGGTGTGCGCGGCTGACTGGGGGGAGAAGAGGTAGGCTAGCAGGTCCATTTTTCGTATCTCCGTCGGTGAATTCTACGTAAATTCTACCAAAATCGCGGAGGCGCCGCCTTATTTTAATATAATTGAATCAGCCGAGAGGCAAAACCCGCGACTGGAGCCGAGATGACCGCAAAAGCAGAGAACCGAACCCCCTGGTCCTACGTTCCCACCACCTATTTCGCCGAGGGCCTTCCATACATGCTGGTCAACGCCCTCGCCGTGATCATATACAAGAAGATGGACGTCTCCAACACGCTCATCGCCTTCTGGACCAGCTGGCTTTACCTCCCCTGGGTCATAAAGATGTTCTGGGGCCCGCTGGTCGACATGTACTCCACCAAGCGGCGCTGGATAGTTTCCACCCAGCTTTTCATGGCGGCCGCTATAGCCGGCTGCGGCCTGGCGCTGGTCACCGGCCATTTCCTGGCCTTCACCATGGTGCTTTTCATGGCGACGGCCTTCCTCTCGGCCACCCACGATATCGCCGTGGACGGTTTCTATATGCTCTCGATGAGCGATGAGAAGCAGGCCTTCTTCGTCGGCATACGGGCTTTCTTTTACCGCGTCGCCATGCTGTTCAGTTCCGGCGGCCTCGTGGTCTGGGCCGGCTGGCTTGAGGCCCGCACCGGCAGCGTCCCGGTGAGCTGGCAGATAACGCTGCTGAGCGCGGCCGGCATACTCGGTCTTCTGGCCCTGTACCATAAGCTTTTCCTGCCTTACCCCGCGGCGGACGCGCCCGCCGCGAAGACGGCCGACTGGGGAGAATTCTTCCGCGTCTTCGCGGCCTATTTCAGAATGGAAGGGATAGGGCTGGGGATCGTCTTCATCCTGCTCTACCGCTTCGGAGAGGCGATGCTCATCAAGCTGGCCGCCCCGTTTCTGCTGGACAAAGCCGAGGCGGGCGGCATGGCCCTGACCACCGCGCAGTACGGGATGGTCTACGGCACCGTGGGACTGATCTGCCTTATAGTCGGCAGCATACTGGGCGGGGTGATAATCTCCCGATACGGCCTGCGCCGCACAATCTGGCCGCTAGCCCTGCTGCTGAACGCGCCGGACCTGTTCTACGTCTACATGTCCTACAACACGGACCTCTCCCTGCCTTTTGTCTACGCGCTGGTGGCCCTGGAACAGTTCGGCTTCGGCCTGGGCACGACCGCCTTCATGTTCTACCTGATACAGCTGACCGGCGATAAGTACAAGACGGCCCATTTCGCCATCTCGACGGGAATAATGGCGCTTGGCATGATGTTGCCCGGCCTGGTCAGCGGGAAACTGCAGGACATGGTCGGCTACCCGACGTTCTTCATCGTCGTATGCGTCGCAACCGTGCCGGGCATGCTGCTGATACCCTTCCTGAAGATAAAGGGCGGGTCGGCCGGGGCCTGAGCGGGGGACAAAAAGAAGGACCCGGCCCTCTGGCCGGGTCCTTTTTTTATAAGCCTTTAGCGGCTTATTCGCACTTGATGCAGGAGACGGGGCAGTTGCCGGCGGTCGCCTTGCAGGCGTCTTCCTTGCCGGCGGGCACGTCCGCGGACTTAACCACGGCCTTGCTCTCGGCGTCCATCTCGAAGATATCGGGCTGCTCGCTGGCGCAGAGGCCGCAGCCTATGCACGCTTCTCTGTCTATGCTGACCTTCATGTTATACCTCCGCGTTATTAGCCCCCTCGGGCTTTGTTTTACTCGCTAAATTATAAAAAATAAGCGGGCGTATTCAAAACGCTCAGGCGCTGATCCGCCGCTGCGTCGCCTTGTCGAAGACGTGCATGTTCTCGAAGTTGAAGCAGACGGGCACCGTGCTGCCCGGGCTCTGGTCGAAGAAGGCCTCCACCGTGGCCAGCAGGCGGAGCTCGCCGGCCTTGAGGTAGAGGTTCTCGCGGTGGCCCAGGAGTTCGCTGACCTCCAGCACCGAGTCGAACTTCTGCGAGCAGTTCGCGCCGGCCTCGCGCCCCGCGTAGACGTCGTCCGGGCGCACGCCTACGACGGCCTCCCTGCCCTCGTGCGACCCCTCGGCGCTCAGCAGCGAAGAGGGCAGGTCCAGGCTCAGAGAGGGGGAAACGAAACGGACGTGCCCTTTCTCGACCCGCAGCGTTCCTTCTATGAAATTCATGGTCGGGCTGCCTATGAAACCGGCGACGAAGAGGTTGTCCGGTTTGCGGTAGACCTCGATCGGCGTGCCCACCTGCTGTATGACGCCCTGGTTCATGATGACTATGCGGCCCGCCAGCGTCATGGCCTCCACCTGGTCGTGCGTAACGTAGATGATGGTGGCGTTGAGGCGCTGGTAGAGCTTGGCTATCTCCACGCGCATCTCCTCGCGCAGCTTGGCGTCGAGATTGGAAAGCGGCTCGTCGAACAGGAACACCTTGGGCTGGCGAACTATCGCGCGGCCGATGGCCACGCGCTGACGCTGACCGCCGGAGAGCTGCTTGGGCATGCGCTTGAGAAGAGCCCCCAGCTGCAGTATGGAGGCGGCCTCGCTAACGCGCTCCTGTATCTCCTTCTTCGGCGCGTTCTTTATGCGCAGCGAGAAGCTCATGTTCTCCTCCACCGTCATGTGCGGGTAGAGGGCGTAATCCTGGAAGACCATCGCGATCTGGCGCCGGGAGGGATGCAGGTGATTGACCAGCGTGTCGTCTATGCGGATCTCGCCAGAGGAGATCTCCTCCAGGCCCGCCAGCATGCGCAGCAGGGTGGTCTTGCCGCAGCCGGAAGGCCCGACTATGACGACGAACTCGTGGTCCTTGATCTCCAGGTCCACCTTCTTTAGGACCTGGTTGTCCTTGAAGTTCTTTACGATATTCTGGAATTTTACGGTAGCCATTTGACTTTATCCTTTCACGCTGCCCAGCGTAAGGCCGGAGATCAGCCACTTGGAGGAATACAGGAAGACCGCGAGGACCGGTATAGTGACCAGCATGGAGCCGGCGGCGAACATGCCCCACTGCGTTATATACTGCCCCTGCAGCTCGAACAGACCGAGCGTCCAGGTGTACTGCTTGGAACTGAACAGCACGACGCGGGCGACGAGGTACTCGTTCCAGGCCGTCGTGAAGTTGAACAGGAAGGCTATGCTCAGGGCGGGGGTGGACAGCGGCAGTATGATGCGCCAGAAGGCGCCCACCTGGCTGGTGCCGTCGACGAGGGCGGCCTCCTCCAGCGAGCGCGGTATCGTGTCGTAATATCCTTTAAGTATCCAGATGCTGAACGGCAGAGAAGAAACCGAGTAGGCGATTATCATGCCCAGGTAGGTGTTCATCAGTTTCAGTTTCATGATCATCAGGAAAAGCGGCAGGATTAGCATGCCCGCCGGTATCATCTGGCTGGAGAGAAGCAGTATCAGGCCGGCCTTCTTGCCCGGGAAGCGGAAACGGGAGAAGGCGTAGGCGGCGGTGGAGGCGAACGAAACGCCGATGAACGAGGTCGCCAGCGTTATTATAAGCGAGTTCCACAGCCAGCGCAGGAACATGGTGTCCTTGAGCAGGCTGGCGTAGGCGGTCAGGGTGGCGCCGTCGGGGATGAGCGAGAGGTCGGTGGAGAAAAGACGGTCGCCGGGACGCAGCGAGATGGAGAGTATGCGAAGCAGCGGATAGACGCAGATCCCGGCCGCGGTCAGTACTACGAGATGGATCAGCACGTATTTGAAGAATCTGGCCCGGCGGACGGGACTCTCCATAACCTCCGCGGCGGACGCCGCCAGCCCGCTGAAATAGCCTTTCTCCGGACGTTCGTCGTTTGCGGTCATATCAGCGCTCGTCCTTTGCCGCGTCGAAGCCGTGCAGGTACGTCACCGAGATGAAGAAAAGCAGGGCGAACACGACTATCGCGAAGGCGGCGGAATAGCTGTAGCGGTTATAGGTGAAGGCGGCCTTGTAGAGGGCCGACACCAGGATGTCGGCCTGCTCCGTGCCCCCGGCCTGGCCGGTGACCAGGTAGATGACGTTTATATTGTTGAAGGTCCAGACGGTCCCGAGCGTGACGGCGGGCATTAGGACCGGCTTGACCAGCGGCAGCGTGATATAGCGCAGTTTCTGCAGGTACGAGGCCCCGTCTATGTCGGCCGCGTCGTAATAAGAGGTGGAGATGGACTGGAGACCGCCCAGGATCACCACCATCATGAACGGTATGCCCAGCCAGACGTTTATTATCGTGCAGGTCAGCAGCGGGTAATCGCTGAGCCACTGCACCGGGCCCACGCCGAGCCCGGCCAGGAAGGGGTAGGCCTCGGCGATCTTGCCGAGTACGATGTTGACGAAACCGTTCTGGGAATGGAACTCGCCGCGCATCGCCAGCACGGCCACCACCTGCGGCATGGCCCACGGGATGACCAGCAGCGTGCGGTAGAAGCCCTTGAAACTGATGGCGTTGTTGAGCAGCAGCGCCAGCGCGAAACCGCCTAACACGTGAAAGAACACGTTGGAGAAGGTCCACACCAGGGTCCGGCCCAGCAGTTCCCAGAACGTGACCTCCGAGAGGGGGGAGGTGGTGAACACCTTGACGTACTGGTCTATGCCCACAAAGGGCAGGGTGCCGGTGTTCTTCCAGCTCATTATCGTGGTGAGCTTGAGGTCGTGGAAGGAGAGGTAGACCTCGAAGAGGAAGGGGTAGACCAGCAGCAGCGCCAGGCCGACGAAGGCGGGGATCAGAAGCAGGTACGCCAGCGAGTGGCGCCCTTTGACCGCGTAACGGAAAAAGGCCAGCATGGCCGCCTCTATGGCGAAGAGCCAGGCGAAGAGTCCCGGCTTGGCGATACCGGCGGCCGTGAACCCGGTCCAGACCAGCAGGGGGAAAACAGCGAGACCGGCCCAGAAGAACCAGGGCCGGTCGTAACATTTGAAATGGTAGTAGAAATAGCCCTCGATCGCGGCCACGCCGAGGGCGATCAGGAGTATGAAGCCCGCGACTTCGTATACGGACCCGAGCAGTTCCATCAGCGGTTCATCTCCTCTATCTTGCGGTCGGTGTTCTCCTGCATCCGGCGCACGGCCGTATCGACGTCCATCTTGCGGGTAACGGCCAGGCCCATGTAGTTGCGGGCCGAATCCCAGACCGCGCGCATCTCCGTGGCCATAGGCATAGGGCGGCCTTTAAGGATCTGCTCTAGCGAGATCCTGGACACCTCGTCGGAGACTATCTCTTTGGCGGAGCCGGCGGCCTTGAGGGCGGGAAGGCGGGTGAGCGTCTGGTATTGCTTGATCTGGTTCTCCCGGGAGGTGTAGAAATCAAGCAGGCGTTTTACGAGTTCCATTTTCTCCGGCTTCAGGCCGGAACTTACGGTGAAATACTTCCCGCTGACCATGGGGGTAGGCCAGCGCCCGGTCCGCGAAAGCTTAGGGATGACCGCCAGGCCGAAATTCTCGCCGAAATGCTTCTGGTAACCCGAAATGGCCCAGTCGCCGTTTATGATGAAGGCGGTCTTGCCCTCCTTGAAGAGCGAGTCCATGCAGTTGTAGTCGCACTCCATCGGCACGTACTTCTTGTCGTACTTAAGGTCCAGGTAGAAGTTCAGGGTGTCCCGCATGGGCTGCGTGTCCAGCGTCGGATTCTTGCCGTCCATCGGCCAGCCTCCGAAGGCGCCCAGCCAGGGCATGAGCCAGAAAGGCTCGCCCATATCGAAGGCGATGCAGCGCTCGAGCCCGTATCTCCGGGCGTCCCGGGCGCAGAAGGAAAAAAGTTCGTCGGTGGTCCGGGGGGCCTCCTTCACGAACTTCTTGTTGTAGAACATCATCAGGTGATTGCCGTTGGAGACCGGAACCCCCCAGATATGGCCGTCAAGCGAGATGGCCTCCACCACGGGTCCGTTGAATTTCCCGAAATCGAACATATCCTCGAGCGGGATGATGAAGCCCGAAATGGCGTAGACGCCGGCGGTGTCGGAAGGGCCCAGAAGGAGGTCAGGGGGAACGCCGGCCAGCGAGGCGGCCTGAAACTGCTGGCGCAGGTCCTCCGTCTGGTAATGGGCGCGGACTATCTCGATGCCCTCGTTGCCCGGAAGTTCCTTGAAAGCCTCGAAGACGGAGTCGATATAAGGGGCGACCTGGGCGTCCTCCTGCTCCCAGACTACTATAGTGTTCCCGTCGGAAACGGAAGGGGGCCTGGCGCAGCCCTGGGCCAGGGAGAGGGCGGCCAGCGCCGCCGCGAAAACGAGAATTTTTTTCAACCCCGCACCCCTCGGGCCCTCGGCCCTAATTTTTGGAGATATTTGTAATGGCGGCCAGCAGCGCCGCCAGGACGGAAAGCTTCAGCGCCGTCCACCAGGAAATCTTCGCCGCCACCGAGCCCGAGGCCACGGCGCCGGGGAAAAGCTCCGGGATGGTC
Source organism: Elusimicrobiales bacterium (assembly GCA_032251015.1). GTDB lineage: Bacteria > Elusimicrobiota > Elusimicrobia > Elusimicrobiales > UBA9959 > UBA2231. The sequence continues at coordinate 4,240 of JAVVFK010000066.1, read as the reverse complement.
CACATCCAGAACCATTTTATCAGGAAAATGCCCAGTATGAAAATGGCGGCCACCAGGAGGATTATGGAAGGCACTCCGAAGAACAGCGTGTCGCGCATTTTCATTAGAAAAAATTCTAACAAATTATAGGCCGTTTATCACGCGACGTGCGGCCGCAAGGTACATAGTTGTATAATTCAGACATGAAAACGGACGCCAAAGACGCGGGAGCGAGACTTTTCTGGGACCGCAAGGCGGAGGGATATCCGTCCCCGCTGGCGCCGGCTACGCTGAAAGCGACGCGCCGGACCCTCGCCATGATGCGGAAAATGGGCGCGAAGTGGCGCGGGCGCGACGTGCTCGACGTCGGCTGCGGCACGGGCCTCTTCGCCCTGGCCATGGCCCCGGCCGCCCGGAGGGTAACTGGGACCGACCTCTCGCCCAAAATGCTCGCCCGCATGCGGGCCGAAGCGAAAGCCGCCGGCCTGCGCAATGTGGAGGCGCTGAAGGCCGACTGGAAGAAATTACCGGCCGCCGGCCTGAAAAGGCGCTTCGGCCTGGCCGTGGCCTCTATGACGTCGGCCGTCGGGACCGCCGCCGAGATACTAAGGATGGAAGCCCGCGCGGATAAATGCGCCTACGTGGGCTGGTACGGGGTCAGGAAGAACCCGGTCATGGAAGCCGTCTTCCGCCTGCACGATCTGCCTTACCGTTCGCCCGAGGGAGCGTCCCGGGTCGAGCGTTCCCTGAAGGCATTGGGGCGACGCTTCGGGAAGAAAGTCTTCTCCGAGACCTGGCGGCGCGAGGAGCCCCTGGAAAAAACCCTCCGCGAGGCGAAGGCCCATATCGAAATAAACGGCGTCCGCTTCCGCGAAAAAGAAGCCGGGGAACTGCTCAGAAAGCTGTTCCCCGGCGGGATCGTGCGCCAGCGGACCGAAGCCCGCAAGGCGTTGTTCGTCTGGTCCGGTCCTAAGCGGCGGCCTTGACCTCTTTCGGAGGCGCCACCGCTATCTCCAGCAGGCCGGGCTTCTTGCCGCATTGCTTGACGAACGCGTCGTCGCGCAGCTTGTTGCGGTAGTCCTTCTTCTGGAAGGTGTAGTCGAAGCGGGTGTGCACGTCGTACGTCCCGTTCATCAGCCCCACCACATCCTCCACGAAAACCCTTTCCTCGTCGGTAGGTATCACGAAGACCTTGACCTTCGAGTCCTTCGCGGAGATCTCGGTCTCGGCGTTGCGCGTCTTGGAGACGTCGTTCCTGGCGGCGTCGAGCTTTATTCCCATAAACTCCAGGCCGCCCAGCGCCGCGGCGCGGGTGATCGGGCCCATCTCTCCGACGCCCGCGGTGAAGACGACAGCGTCCACGCCGCCGACCTCGGCCGCGTAGGCGCCGATATATTTCTTTATCCTGTTGGCTTCCATGTCCAGGGCCAGCTGCGCCCGCTTATCGCCGTTCTCGGCGGCGATTTCCACGTCGCGCGCGTCGCTGTACTGGCCGGTTATGCCCAGCTTGCCCGATTTCTTATTGAGGATGGCGTCCATCTCGCCGGGGTTGAGGCCCTCGCGGGACATCACGTAGAGCGGTATCGCCGGATCGTGGTCGCCGGCGCGGGTGCCCATGACCAGCCCTTCGAGAGGGGTGAACCCCATGCTGGTGTCGTGGGAGACTCCGTTGCGGACCGCGTTGATGGAGGCGCCGTTGCCGATATGGCAGATCACCAGGTTGGTCTTGAAGGGGTCCTTATCGAGCAGCACGGCGGCGCGCTTGGCGTTGTAGAGGAAAGAAGTGCCGTGGAAGCCGTAGCGGCGTATGCCGTACTTCTCGTACCAGCGCCGGGGAAGGGCGTACATATACGAGGTTTCCGGCATGGTCTGATGCCAGGCGGTGTCCATTATGGCCATATGCGGCACGTCGGGCATCAGCTCGCGCGCGGCCTCTATGCCCATGATGTTCGGCGGATTGTGCAGCGGGGCCAGGGAGGAAAGTTCGCGGAAGGTCTCGACGATCTTGTCGTCCACGATCACGGATTTGACGAACTTCTCGCCGCCGTGCACCACCCGGTGGCCGACGGCCGCTATGCCCTTGAGGTCCGGGATCACGCCCTGCTTCCCGTCCACGAGGGTGTCGATGACGAGTTTAATGGCCTCCTTGTGAGAGGGGCAGGGGCGCTCGATGGTCGCCTTCTCCCGGCCGGGGGCCTCGTGAGCGATGAAAGAGCCGTCTATGCCGACCCGCTCCACCACTCCCGACGCGAGAGGGAGCTTCTTCTCCCAGTCGAAAAGGGAATATTTGACCGACGAACTGCCGCAGTTCAAAGAAAGTATTTTCATACGTGGGGTCCCCTTGAAGGAATTTTGACGACTTTCCTATTCTACAAAAAAACCGCCGGCCGCGCATTTTTGATATCATTTCCGGCATGAATAGGACGAAAGCCGTTCTACTGGCGGCGGCCGCGGCGCTCTCCGCCGGCCTCGTTCACCACCTGGTTTTCAGGCAGACCCCGGTACCGGAGGCGGTCAGAAAATTGTCCGGCCTCCGCGTGGCGGCGGAACTCTACAGGCAGGCCAAGGGGACCTTTCCGAGCGATTACCGGGAGGTGCTGGCGGAGGGAAAACTGGAGGCGGTCCCGGGGGTCAAACTGAAGGGCAGCCTGACCTGCTCCCGCGTCATAGGTTATTCATCGCTCGAGCCCGCGGGCACAGGCTGCTGGGGCTACGTCGCCGATCCGGGCAGCCCGGATTTCGGAACGGTGTTCATAGATTCCGGGGCCCGGGACCCCGAAGGCCGTTACTGGACCTGGTTCTGAACCGGCCGGTCCGGGGATAGGGCGTCCTCGTACTGGGCTTCCAGCAGGTTGCCCACCACTTCCACCGACATATTATGATCGACCGCCTCGTAGGCGGCCTTGGCCAGGGCTTCGCCCGAGCCGCGGTCCTCGGCCAAGCTCAATATGGCCGCGGCGTAAGACTCGGTATCGCCGGGAGGGACCAGCAGGCCGGTGGTCTCATGTATAGTATAGTCGCTCAAGCCCCTCAGGCGGGGTATAACGCAGGTGACGCCCGAAGCCTGGGCCTCCATGAGCGACATCGAGATCTCTTCCCGCATTGTGGCCTTCACATAAATATTGAGCATAGCCATTACTTCCGGCATATCGGTGCGCTCTCCCAGCATGTCCAGCTTGTGGCTTATCTCCAGGCTGCGCGCCAGTTTGCGTATCCGCTCGTCCTTCAGCCCCACCAAGGTGAAAGACAAGGACGGGTCGCGGTCCAGTACCGCCCTGGCGATCCGCAGGAACAGCTCCTGGTCGAGAAGACTCTTGTCCATGCTGACCGTGCCTATCTGGAATTCCTTCTTCACCGCCATGGTCCGCTTGATGAGCATCGCGCTCTCCCAACGGCCGAGGCTGGTGTTGATGCACGGCGGGAGTACCGACACCTTTTCCGCGGGCAGGCCCGCCGCCAGCATGTCCTCGCGTACCGTGGGGCAGGAAGCCAGGAATTTAGCCGTCAGGGGCTCGATGCCCTTGAGCTTCATCATGGCCGCCATTCTGTCCAGGCGCAGCTGGCTGTAGACTATGCGGCCGTGGGCGGCGGCTTTCTTCACGGTCAGCTGGCCTATGCCGTAGGTATTGTAAAGATGGATGATGTCGTAGTCCTGCAGCTCGAAGAAACCGAACCTCGCCACCATGGTGAACGGCTTGACGGGAACCCTGTATTTCAGGCACTCGTCGGCCAGGCGGGAATCCTTGGGGCACATGACCACCACGGTATGGCCTTTCTTGACCAGTTGGATCGAAAGATGCAGAGCCTGATAGGAATTTATGTCCCAGGCCGCGTTGTCGACGATCTTGAGTATTCTCATCGCGTCCTTCCCTCTAACTTTTCCAGTTCCCGGCGCGCGCGCCCGGCGTATTCCTCCTCGGGAGCGTTCTCGGCCATGTCCCGGTATATCTCCGCGGCGACGGCGTAGTCGCCGGCGCGCCTGCTGAGGAAAGCGGTCTGGTTCTTGAGCATCGTCGGACAGTCGGGCTGCCTGACCACCGGCAGGAGCAGCCGGACTATCTCCCCGGGATCCTCTTCGCCGCTGTAGCCCAGGGCCGCCAGCAGAGAGGGATAACGCCACTCGCGCGGAGCCCGCTTTATCGCCAGTTCGAGGAGTTCCCTGGCCTCGCCGGGCTTATCCAGGTTATAGGCCAGCGAGCCCGCCGCGTACAGGACGGCGCTGTGAAAATAAGGGTCCAGTTCCACAATGTGCAGCGAGAAC
>JAVVFK010000065.1:0-11039 GCA_032251015.1 Elusimicrobiales bacterium | reverse complement strand
AGTGGCGCATCCCGGTCAGGACCATGGAGACGCCCAGGCGGTCGGCGGCGGCTATCACCTCGGCGTCCTTGACCGAGCCGCCGGGCTGTATCACCGCGGTAGCGCCGAGCCGGACCCCCTCCTCCAGCGCGTCGGGGAAAGGGAAGAACGCGTCGGAGGCCATGACCATTACCTCCGGCTTCGGATTGTCCTTTAAATAAAGACCCAGCTTGCGCCCCGCCATGAAGACGGAGTCCACCCGCGACATCTGGCCCGCGCCTATGGCCACGGTCCGATGCCGGTCCGACAGGACTATGGCGTTGGACCGGACGTATTTGCAGGCCGCCCAAGCCAGGCGCAGCGCCTCCTCTTCGGCCTTGGTCGGCTTCTTTACGGTAGGGACGTCCCACTTGTCGCCCAGCAGTTTTTCGTCGTCCTCGCTGACCAGGACCTCGTCGCCCAGCGAGCGGAACATCAGCCGGCCTTTGGGCAGCTGTTCCCACCTGAGCAGGCGCAGGTTCGGCTTCCTGGCGAAGAGGCGGACGGCCTCCTCGTCGAAGTCCGGCGCGCAGATGACCTCCACGAACTTCTTAGAAAGGAACTCGGCCATGCCGCGGTCGAAGGCGCGGTTCACCGCTATGATGCCGCCGAAGGCCGAGAGCGGGTCGGTGCTCCAGGCCCGCTCGAAGGCCTCGCGGATATTGGAGCCGGTCCCCAGGCCGCACGGCGTGACGTGCTTGAAGATGACGCAAGCCGGGACGTCGAACTCGTTGACGGCCTGCCAGGTGCCGTAGGCGTCGAGGATGTTGTTGTAAGAGAGCTCCTTGCCCGCGAGTTTCTCGAAAGGCAGCCCCGGGTTCTTTGAATAGAGCGCCGCGCGCTGATGCGGGTTCTCGCCGTAGCGCAGGTCGCAGATCTTGTTGAGCGGCGCCTTAAGCCGGGACGGGAAGAATTCGCAGGACAGCGGCTCCTCGCCCAGTTTGCCGGCTATGGCCGCGTCGTAGGAAGAGGTCAGTTCGAAGGCTTTCACCGCCAGTTCGCGGTTGAGCGCCTCCGGCACCCGTCCGGCGTTGGCGTCGAGCGCGTCCAGGACGCGCGGGTAGTCGGCCGGATCGGTCAGGACGGTGACCGAGGCGCAGTTCTTGGCCGAGGCCCGCAGCAGCGCGACGCCGCCTATGTCGATATCCTCTATCAGCTCGTCCGACCAGGCCCTCGCCTTCGCGGCGGTCTTCTCGAACGGGTAAAGATTTACCGCCACTATGTCGATCGGCTCTATGCCGTGCCGGAAGAGCTGCTCGGCGTGCGCGGCCCTGTCGCGGCGGTAGAGTATGCCGCCGTGCACCGCGGGCTGCAGCGTTTTCACGCGGCCGTCCAGTATCTCGGGAAAACCGGTCAGGGATTCGAGCGGCCGCACCGGCAGGCCGGACTCCTTGAGCAGTTTATAGGTGCCGGAAGTGGAGACCACTTCCACGCCCCGCGCGGCCAGCGCCCGCGCGAAGTCCACTGCGCCCGTCTTGTCCGAGAGCGAGACCAGGGCGCGCCGCGCCCGGCCGGGAGGCGGGGCCTGTTTCACCAGGACGCGCCCGTCTTCGATCTCCAGCAGGCCGTCGCAGAACAGCGAGACCGCGGCGGGATACGCGTCCAGCTCGGCCGCGTTGACCCGGGCGGCCAGCGCGGCGGGAGTATCGTCGGGGAAAACCGGCACGGAGCGCTGTATGATTATCGGGCCGGAATCGTAATCTTCGTCTACGAAGTGAACGGTGCAGCCGCTCAGGCGCACGCCGGCGGCGATGACGGCCTCGTGCACGCGCGGGCCGTAGAAGCCCTTGCCGCCGAAAGCCGGCAGCAGCGCGGGATGGATATTGAGGATGCGGCCTTTGAAGGCCGAGAGGAATTCAGGGCCCAGCTTGAGCATCCAGCCGGCCAGGCAGACCAGGTCGGCGCCGCGGCAGAGTTCGGTAAGCGCCGCGTCGTGCGCGTCCGGGGAGGGAAAATCTTTCATCGGCAGGGCCTCGGCCCTGGCGCCGGCCGCGGCGGCCCGCTCCAGGGAGCCGGCCTTCTTAAGGCTCGAGACGACCAGCGGGACCTCTCCCGTTATCCGGCCCGAGGCGCAGGCGTCCATGATCGCCTGCAGATTGCTCCCGCCGCCGGAAGCCAGAACCGCTATCCTGACCCGTTTGCCTTCTTTCAAGCCCGCCTCCCGGCGCGCCCGGAGGTTAAAAGTTGTCAGCCTCCACCAGTTTCAGCGCGCCCTGCATTATCCCGAAAAATTTCTTCTCGTCCAGCGGCGACTTTTCGTCGTTCCAGGTCGCCGACAGGCAGTACCAGTACGAGGCCCTGGTCCTGAAGAGCCAGGTCATGTTTATCGCCCCGGCGTCGGAACCGCCCTTGTAGCCGGCGTAGGGCACGGCCTTCCCGTCCACCGGCAGTCCCGGGTTTATCGCCAGCATCCCCAGTACGTCGGGATCGCCGCTGGCGCGGAAGCGGTCCATGACGCGGCAGAGGTCCGAGGCCGACGCGAACCAGCCTATGCGCTGAACCTCCAGGGGCCCGGCGGGCAGGGACGCCGCCGAAAGCGGCAGCGCGGGCACCTTCTTCTTCAGCAGGTCGTACCTGTCGTCCTGCCTGGCCGCCGCCCACTCGGCGGCGACGGCGGGAGAGCCCTTTATCCGGAAATACTCGGAGGTCTTCAGGAAAGGCTTCATCCGGTCGGGGCTGTAATGGCCGAACTTCCCCAGGTTCCGCTCTATGTTCCGCCGGCCGGACAGCTCGATAAGCGCGTCCGTCGCCGTGTTGTCGCTCTCGGATATCATCTGCGCGGCCAGGGTATAGATGGTGAAGGGGGCTCCCTCCGGCCAGGCGTGCAGCCGCCCGGAAGGCAGAGACTTCTCCGAGGCCGGGATGGTGACCGTCTTTTTCCACTGCGCTTTCGCCTCCTGCAGCTGGGCGAGGACGTAAAGCTTGAAGGTCGAGCCGATATTGAGCGTCTCGTCGGGCTCCAGCGACTCCACCGGGCCTTCGCGGCCGCCCAGCCTGGTCAGCAGCAGGGATTTCCTGCCCGGCAGCGCGGCCAGTTGCTCCTTGATGTCGCCCATGCCCGCGACATGCTGGTAGGCCGGCCTGAAGAAAAGCCCGGTTATCAGCCCGCTGGCCGGGTCCACCGTGACGGAGGCTGGCAGCATGTATTCCCTGTCGGTGTGAAAAATGAAGTGGCCCGTGCCGGACCCTTCGGTGGAGGAAAGACTGACGCGCTTCACCGCGCCGTGCTTCTCGCGCAGCGACTTGAGAATATCCGTCACTTTCCCCTTCTCCACCAGCTTGAAAAAAACGGGGGAGAACGCCGCGTCCAGTTTCCTGGGGTCCGGGGAGATCTTGGAGGCCACGCTCCAGGCCGCGCGGATGAGCTTCTTGCGCACGGCCGGCGTGACGGTACCGGCCGCCGCGGCCGGCGCCTTTTTCACCGCGCGCTTGGACGGGCGCTTCTCGGCCGCCGCCAGCGGCAGCGCCAGCGCGAGTACCAGTAGGAGTTTCAGCGGGTTCATTTTCTCACCTCGGGGAACAGGACTTCGCCGCGGCCGCGCACTATCTCCCCGACGTGCAGGGAGCCGGGCACGGAACGGAGGGCCGTCTTCAGGGCCCCGGGCCTGACGGCGGCGATCATCCCCAGGCCCATATTGAAAGTGTCGTACATCTCTATCCCGCTTATCTTTCCCTTCTCCTGGACCAGCCGCATGACGGGCGGCACCTTCCAGGCGCCCTTCCTCATGACCGCGGCGACGCCTTTCGGAAAGAACCGCGGCAGGTTGCCGGGTATGCCGGAACCGGTGATATGGGAGAGGCCGAGTATGTCGTGGCCGGCGCGGCGCAGGGCGGCGCGCATGGCGGCCACGTCGCGCACGTATATCTTGGTGGGGGTCAGCAGGGCGGGCGCGTGCTTTTTGAGCGCGGCGCCCTTCATCACGGCGCGCACGAGGGAATAACCGTTGGAGTGGAAGCCGGTGGACGGCAGTCCGACCAGCGCATCGCCCGACCGCACCCCGCGGCCGTCTATCTCCTCTCCGCGCCTGAGCAGGCCGACCGAAAAGCCCGCCAGGTCGTATTCTCCCGGCTTGTAGAAGCCCGGCAGCTCCGCGGTCTCCCCTCCCAGCAGGGCGCACCCCGACTGGCGGCAGCCCTCCAGGATGCCGTCTATGACCTTCTTGGAGCGCCGCAGGTCCAGCTTCGGCGTCGCGTAATAATCGAGGAAGAACAGCGGCTTCGCCCCGCAGCAGAGCAGGTCGTTGACGCACATCGCGACCAGGTCTATGCCGACCGTGTCGTGGCGGTCGAGCAGGAAGGCCAGCTTCAGCTTGGTGCCCACTCCGTCGGTGGAAGCCACCACGCTGTACTCGCCGCCCGTCTCCCTCAGCGGGAATACGCCGGCGAAACCGCCTATGGCTTTGGATCTCTTCTGGAGGAACTCCGTGAACTTGTCGGCCAGCCTGATATCTACGCCCGCTTTCCTGTATGTCGTCATAAGGCTCCGGGACCGGGAATATTGGTGGGACTACCTGTTTGATTATACAAATTAAGGTTTCCGCGGAGGAGGAGCCGGACCGCGGCCGGGGCATTCCACGGGCCTTTTCATTTTGTAGAATTAACTTCGCGAAGATCTTAGCGAAGAAAGGAAAACCGATATGGCCCTCGTGATAAGTTCCGTGACGGAAAAGACCGGCTGGCTGCAGCTCAACAACCCCGGGAAGAAGAACGCGTTGAGCCTGGAACTCTGCAAGGAGCTCGTAAAGGCCCTGGGGGAGTTCAAAAAGCGCCATATACCGGTCGTCGTCATCCGCGCCGAAAAGGACGCCAGGACCTGGTCCTCCGGCCACGATATAACGCAGCTCCCGAAGGTGCACCACGAGCCTCTGGCTTTCGACAGCCCGATGGAGCAGGCGCTCCGGGCGGTGCAGGAATATCCCGGCCCGGTCATAGCGATGGTGCAGGGCGGGGTATGGGGCGGGGCCTGCGACCTGGCCGTCACCTGCGACCTGGCCGTCGGCGACGAGACCTCGACCTTCGCCATAACGCCCGTCAAGATAGGACTGCCTTACAACGCGGCCGGAATAATGCACTTCATCAACCGCCTCGGCCTCAACATAGCCAAGGAGATGTTCTTCACCGCCCAGCCGGTGAAAGCGGACCGGGCCTACCACGCCGGCCTGCTCAATTACCTGGTCAGCTCCAGGGAGATAGAATCCTTCACGGCCGACCTGGCCGGGACCATGGCCGCCAATTCGCCCATGGCCATAGCCGTCATAAAGGAGCAGTTCCGCATACTCAGCGAGGGCCATTCGATCAGCCCCGAAGCTTTCGAGCGCATACAGGCGCTGCGGCGCAAGGTGTACAACAGCCACGACTACGCCGAAGGGATAAAGGCGTTCATGGAGAAGCGCAAGCCGGAATTCAAGGGGGACTGAAATGAAGATCGGCGGGAACTGGAAAGAGATATTCGATACCGGCAGGGACTACGGCCTGCTGGTGATGCGGCTGGGAGTGGGGCTAATGTTCTTTTTCGTGCACGGCCTGCCCAAGATACAGGCGGGACCGGAACTTTGGGCGAAGATAGGCGGGGCCATGGCGAACCTGGGCATAACGTTCGCGCCGGCTTTCTGGGGTTTCATGGCGGCCTCGTCCGAGTGCTTCGGGGGGCTCCTGCTCGCCATGGGACTGATGACCCGCCCGGCCGCCGCGGCCATGGCCTTCACTATGCTGGTGGCGGCCACGATGCACCTGGCCGCCGGCGACGGGCTCAAGGGCGCCGCCCACGCCACCGAGCTTTTTTTCGTGCTGTCGGGGCTGGTAATGGCCGGCGCCGGCCGGTTCAGCCTGGACAGGAAGCTCTTCGGCGGCAATATCTGATACGGCGGCCTCCGGGAGGCCGCCGAGGGGGAGAATGTCTTCCAAGACCGTGATAGTAATGCCGGCCTACAACGCGTCGGCCACGCTGAAGGACACAGTGCGGGACCTGCCGCGCGAGTACCTGGCCGACGCCATACTGGTGGACGATAATTCTTCGGACGACACGGTCCGAGTGGCGGAGGAACTGGGGCTTCGCGTTGTCCGCAGGGAGACCAACGGCGGCTACGGCGCCAACCAGAAGACCTGTTACCGCCTGGCGCTGGAAGCCGGCGCCGACATCGTGGTGATGCTGCACCCCGACTACCAGTACAATCCCAGGGTCGTGCCGCACATGGCGTGGCTCATCGAGGAAGGGATATGCGACGTGGTGCTGGGCAACCGGGTGCGCACGCGCCGGGAGGCGCTGGCGGGCGGTATGCCGCTCTACAAATACGCGGCCAACCGCTTTCTTTCCCTGCTCTGCAATGTGGCGACCGGCGAGAACCTGGGCGAATGGCACAGCGGCCTGCGCGCCTATTCCGCCAAAGTGCTGCGGACCATCCCCTGGGATAACAATTCCGACGATTTCGTCTTCGACATGCAGTTCCTGGCGCAGGCCTCATTCTTCGGGCTGCGCATGGGCGACGTACCGGTGGAGACCAAGTATTTCGAAGAGGCGTCCTCGATAAACTTCAGGCGCAGCACGGTCTACGGCCTCTCGTCGTTATGGGTCTTGGCGCAGCATCTGCTGGCCCGGACGGGCCTGGCCTCGCCGCGCCTTTTCCGTCCTAAGGATTAGAACCCAGGACGAACTTTCTTTCTTTCCAGATCTTCTCCATGCCGGCGCGCGGCGAGCCCCGTCCGGGCGCGTCCAGCCGGCGCGCGACCGCGCCCAGCAGGTCTATCAGGCCGTGAAAATCCGCGACCGACACATGCTCCTGTCCGACGCGGGCCTTCTTCCCCGGCCGGTCGCAGAGCTCCCGGCACCGACTGCGGGCAATGCCGCCCTGTTCCGCCTGAACGCCGTCGATATCGGCCATATTGTGATAATTGCCCAGCGGCAGGCAGAGGCAGGCCGACCTGAGCCCGTAGAACGAGAAGGCCGAAGCCTCGCAGGTGCCCCCGGGCATCAGCTTGCGCTGGAACCTGAACCCCGGATCCTCTTTCTGATACGCGGCGGCGATATCCGATATCGCGTTGGTCAGCTCCGGCGTGAAGACGCTCATCTTATCCCCGACGCGCACTATCGGGCCCGCGCCTATCGGGGAGTCGTGCGGGAAGCTGCGCGAGCATTCCAGGCATATCAGCCGCGAATTCTTCTCCAACGTGCGGCCCCTCGCGGCGCCGATGGCGCCGACAAAACCCGTTTCCTCCGCGCGGGTGAAGAGCAGGGCGGCGTGCCCCATGGCCTTATCCCGCGAGATGCCCTCGTACGCGATAAGCGCCGCGGCCACGCAGGCGGCGTCGTCGCAGCCGTTGGTCCAGGCCAGTCCTTTCTTCACCGAAGATTTAGGGAAAAGCCAGCGGCCCAGGCAGCCCGGCTTTACCGGCGCTGGGCCGTCCAGCCTGGCGACGACGGTCTTGAAAGGTTTTGATGAGGCGTCGAGAGAGATTATCCGCGCGGGATACGAGCGGCGCAGGCCGGCGTCGAATATCTCTACGCGCGCGCCTTTAAAATACGGATCGAGAACCCCGCCGCGGAACTCCATCCTCGCTTCCTTCCCGGAAACGGACAGGACCACGAAGGCGGGATGGTCCAGGTGGGCCGTAAAGTAGAGCGGAGCCTTCGAGCGGCGGGCCCGCGCGAAATCCCGCCGGTACACGACCAGGTTGCCGCAGGCGTCACGGCGCAGCGTTAAATTACGCCGGCGGGCCGCCCATTTTTCCACGAGGGCCTCCACCGCGCGCTCATGCCCGGCGGCCGCCGGCGCCGAGGCGAACTCGAGCAGCATCCTCTCCCGTCTTTTCAGCTCTTTCCCCGGAACGGTCCTCATTTCCCCCTCCCGGAGAGTCGGAAATCCTTTATGCGTGTTATGCCGGCGTCGAGCCGCGGCGCGTCCGGGCGATGCTGCGTTTCCACGAAGAAAGAGGCCGCGCCGGGGAACCGGGCCCTGAGTATATTGGAGTTGGCCGGTTCGTTCTCGAACACGGCCACCACCTCGCCCAGCCGGTCCAGGTACTCGCTGACCTCTTTCTTGAACACCTCGTCGTCCTGTTTGAATTCCTTTTTGACTATCATCATCGTGGCGGCCACCCCGACCGGGAAGCCGTAAAGCCTGAGAACCTCGGTCATGCCCACCAGCATGCGCCCCACGTCGCGGCCGGTAAGGTATATCACCGTCGCGCCGGCAGCGTGCACTTTCTCAACGTAGGACTTCGCGCCCGGCAGCGGCATATCGTACTTCTGGTACTCGTCCGAGAAGAAACGCCGCGCCCATTCCTGTTTTATGAACTTTAACTCGGCCGGCGACTTAACCTTGAGCCTCTTCAGCGTGGAGTCCAGCCCGTAATCCACTTCGGACAGATCGCGGAAAGAGGAGAAGGCGCGGGAAAGCTGCGGCAGCCGCGCGTCGAACTTCTCCGATATCTCGCGCAGGATGAACATCGTGCGCGTACGGTTGTCGAACAGCGTGCCGTCCAGGTCGAAGATGGCCAGCGTCGAGCGCCCCTGCGCCGTGCGAGCCGTCACCAGGTCCACGACCTTGGCCAGCCCGGCGGCTCCGGCCGCGGAGCGTCTTTTGGTTATTCTCTTCATTCTGCCTCCGTTCCCCTGGCGGGAGCGCCTATGTCGCGGCGGTACTGCATGCCGTCGAAGGATATCGCGCCTACGGCGCCGTAGGCGAGGGCCAGGGCCGACGCCAGGTCCGCGCCGCGGGCGGAGACGCCCAGCACCCGGCCGCCGCTCGCCTTGAACCTGCCGCCGTCGTGAACCGTGCCGGCGTGGAACACCTCGGCTCCGGCGGGAACCCTGTCCAGGCCGCGGATCTCCGCCCCCGGGACCGGGCCGTCCGGGTAGCCGGCCGCGGCCAGCACGACCGTAGCGCAGGCCCCGCCGCCGATCTGCGGCTTCTCGCCGGCCAGGCGCCCTTCCGCGCAGGCCAGCATATGGGCCAGCAGATCGGACTCGAGCAGCGGCAGCACCGTCTGCGTTTCCGGGTCGCCGAAACGCACGTTGAACTCCAGCGCTTTCGGGCCCTCCCCGGTCAGCATCAGGCCGGCGAATATCACGCCGCAATAAGGGATGTTCTCCTTTTTCAGACCCTCGACGAAACGTCCCATTATGTCCACGCGGACCTTTTCGGCCGTCCCCTCGTCCAGTTCCACCGGGGACACCGCGCCCATGCCGCCGGTATTGGGCCCCTCGTCGCCGTCGCGCAGGCGCTTATGGTCGCGCGCGACCGGCAGCATGACGAAATCCCTGCCGTCGCAGAGCGCCATCACGGAAGCCTCGCGGCCCTCCAGGAACTCCTCCAGCACCACGCGCGCGCCGGACGAGCCGAATACGCGCTTCTCCATGAAATCTTCCACGGCCGCCAGCGCCGAAGCCTCATCGGGGCAGATACGCACTCCCTTGCCGCCCGCCAACCCGTCGGCTTTGACCACCAGCGGCCATTTCTTGTTGGCGCGCACGGCCTCCTTGGCCGGCTGAGGGTCGTAGAAGGACTCGAAAGCGGCGGTGGGGATATAGTTCCGCTTCATGAACTCCTTGGCCAGCTGCTTGGACGCCTCCAGCATGGCCGCCTGCCGGCGGGGGCCGAACACCTTCACACCCCTGGCCGAAAGATGGTCCGCCAGGCCCCTGGCGAGCGGCTCCTCCGGTCCTATGACGCAGAGGCCTATATCGCTGCCGGCGCAGAAGTCGGATATCTTGTCGAATTCCAGCGCACCCATCGGCACGGGCCGGGCGCAGTCCCTCATCCCTTCGGAACCGGGGGCCGCGTATATCTTCCCGGCCAGCGGGCTCTGTTTTAGTTTCCAGGCCAGCGCGTGTTCGCGCCCACCCGAACCTATTATCAGGACGTTGATCGCCACTCTATTCCCCTTTCGGCGGCTTCACGGGGTATTTACCCCCGAAGCAGGCCGCGCAGAAATCTTTTTCGCAGCCGTCGAATCCCGGGCGCATCCCCTCCTGGAGATGGACGGGCAACTCCTTGCCCGAGCAGGCCAGCATAAGCCCCGGCACCGACAGGTAATGCAGCCCATCGGCGCCGATATGCCGCCGCAGCGCCTCGCGGCTCATCCTCCGCGCGGCCAGCTCTTTCCTGCTGGCTATGTCTATACCGTAATAGCAAGGCGACAGGACGGGCGGCGAGGCCAGCGCCATTATGACCTTCTTCGCGCCGGCCTTCTTGAGGCTGCGCACTATCTTGCGCGAGGTGGTGCCCCTCACCAGCGAATCGTCTACGATAAGGACCCGCTTGCCCGCGATGACGTCGCGTATCGGGGCCAGTTTGAGCCGGGCCGTGAACTCGCGCAGCTTCTGGTCGGGCTGTATGAAAGAGCGGCCGGTGTAATGGTTGCGCATGAAGACGGGACGGTAGGGCAGGCGCATCCCCTTGGCGCAGCCAAGAGCGGCCGAGGTGCCGGAATCCGGTACGCCGGAGACGAGGTCGGCCTTCACGTTCGCGGCTTTGAGCTCGGCGGCCAGCAGCCGGCCCATCTCGTAGCGCGCGCCCTGCACGCTCTTGCCCATGATGAACGCGTCGGGCCTGGCGAAATAGACCTGTTCGAAGACGCAGCGGGCGGGGTGGCGGCGGGGCGCGAAGCGCCGGGAGCGCAGCGTTCCCTTCTCGACCCAGACCAGTTCGCCCGGCTCCACCTCGCGCACCACGCGTCCGCCGACCACCTCGATGGCGCAGGTCTCCGAGGCGAAGAGCCACGACCGCCCCAGGCGGCCGATCACGAGCGGCCGTATGCCGAGCGGGTCGCGCGCGGCGATGACCCGGCCCGGGGTCATGAACAGGAAAGCGTAGGCGCCCCGCAGTTTCGGGAGGCTGGTTTCCAGCGCGGCCAGCGGGGCTTTCTTTCCCGAGAAAGCCATCAGGTGGATTATGGTCTCGCTGTCGGAGGTGCTCTGGAAGATGGCGCCGCGCGACTGAAGATCTTTTTTGAGTTCCGCGGTGTTCGTGAGGTTCCCGTTATGCGCCACTGCGACGGGACCCAGGGCGGTGTTGAAGCAGAGC
>JAVVFK010000064.1:0-11105 GCA_032251015.1 Elusimicrobiales bacterium | reverse complement strand
TGACCAATTCGGAGACGCTGTACCATGACGTGATGCAAGATGCCGCAGGGGTGGGCAGGGTGCTGCGCAACAGCGGGCGCGGGGTGCATATCTGGGGCGGCGAGCCCACGGTCGTTCTGCCGCCCGACCCCGGCAGCGGCGGGCGCAACGGGCGGCACTGAGGCCCCTAAATATATTAAAATGAAACATTGATTATGAACGACGAGAGTAAAGTAGGCATGTTCGTCCTGGCCGGCCTGGTCTTCCTGGCCTCGGCTATTTTTCTGCTGGGAGACTATTCTTTCAAGGCCTATTACCCCGTCTACGTCGAGTTCTCCGACGTCTCCGGCCTGCCGGACAAGTCCGTGGCGAAACTCTCTGGCGTGGAGGTGGGACGGGTCAAGGATATAAGCATCGAGGACGGGAAGGTCGTCGTCCGGCTCGCCGTGAGCGAAGGCGTCAAAATATACAAGGACGCCAAGTTCAAGGTCGGCTCCACCAGCGTCATCGGCAGCAAGTATATGCAGATAGACCAGGGGACCTCCTCGGCCGGGACCATCGGGTCCGGCGATACGGTGCAGGGCGACAACTCCCTGCCGCTGGACCAGGCGATGGCGGCCGCTGTCTCCGACCTGCAGGGCCTCATAAAAGAACTGCGCGGCGACGGGTCGCTCTCCAGGAATCTCGGCCAGACCGTGGCCAACCTGCGTGACCTGACCGCCAACCTCAATTCGCTGGTTTCCAATACCAAACCCGGCGCCGAGAAGTTCATGGACAACCTCGACAGCGTCAGCGCCCGTCTGGACCGGCTGCTGGCCCAGGGCGAGGAACTGCTGGGCAGCGTGAACAGGGGCGAGGGCACCGTTGGCGCGCTGATGAAGGACGAGGGAATGAAGAAGGACGTCAGCGACGCCGTCTCCAACCTGCGCGACGCCACGGCTTCGGTCAAGGACGTGCTCGGCCGCATAACCGGCTTCAACATGTACTGGCACTGGAAATGGAAGTACGACCCGGTCTTCGAGGGCTCTCATAACGATCTCGGTCTCAGGATCTACCCGCGCGAGGGCCGCTACTATTACGTCGGCGGGGCTAACCTTATAAACACCAACGACCGGGATAAAGGCGTCGATTACGAAAAGCGCAATACCGTGGATGCGCTGATGGGCTGGGAACTCGGCCGCGCCGATCTCTACGCCGGCGTGCTGCGCGGCGCCGGCGGCGCGGGCGCGCGCTACAAGGTCCTTAAACTCGGCAAGTCAGGCGGGGTGGAGGCCTACGCCGAAGCCTCCGAATTCACGCGCAACCGCGTCATCGAAGACCGGTTCTTCAATAAGCCCCGCTTCGACGCGGGCGTGGACCTGCGGCTCAATAAGAATTTCTCGGCCGGCGTGGCCGTGACCGATATCGCCGAGGTTCACCGCGTTAATTACCATACCCGCATCCTTTTCGAGGATGAGGATATCTCCTATCTCTTCGGCCTCATCTCCGTGGGCGGTTCCGGTGCCAAGGGCCGCTAGCATGCCTAAACTCAGGACCGTATACGTCTGCCAGCAATGCGGGGCCGAGAGTCCCAAGTGGATGGGCCAGTGCCCGTCCTGCGATGCCTGGAACTCGCTGGTGGAGGAGGCCCAGGAAGTGGTCTCCAAGGCCGCCGCCAAGAGCCGGGGCCTGACCGAGTTCTCCTCCGAGCCCGTTAAACTTTCGCAGGCCTCCGCCGCGGCCGACAAGCACACGCCTACCGGCGTGAGCGAACTCGACCGCGTGCTGGGCGGGGGGATACTGCCCGGCCAGGTCATACTGCTGGCCGGCCCGCCCGGCATAGGCAAGAGCACGCTGCTGCTGCAGGCCGCCGCCGCGGCCCGCGCCTCGCTCGGCTCCAAACCCCTTCTCTATGTTTCCGGCGAGGAATCGCTGGGCCAGGTCAGCGGCCGCGCCGCTCGCCTGGGCGTGAAGTCCGATTCCATCTACCTGCTTTCCGAGACCAACCTGGCGCGCGTGCTGGAGGCCTTCGCCAAGGTGAAGCCGGCCCTGCTGGTGATAGACTCCATACAGACCGTCTACCATCCCGATTTCGCCGGCTCGGCCGGCACTGTGGGCCAGATACGCGAATGCGCCGGCGAGCTGCTGCGCGCGGCCAAGACGGCCGGCGTGCCGCTGTTCATCCTGGGCCACGTCACCAAGGAAGGCTCGCTGGCCGGCCCCAAAGTGCTCGAGCATATCGTGGACACCGTCCTCTATTTCGACTCGGAGCGCGACCACGTCTACCGCATACTGCGCGCGCACAAGAACCGCTTCGGCCCCGTGGAGGAGATCGGCATCTTCGAGATGACCGACAAGGGCCTCGACGGCGTGCCGGACGCCGGCCGCGCGCTCGCCGGGGAGGAGCGCGAGGCGCCCTGCGCCGGCCGCGCCTTCACCATGGTCTTCGAGGGCTCGCGCCCGCTGCTGCTGGAAGTGCAGGCCCTGGCGGCCCGCAGCTACTATCCCTATCCCCGCCGCGCGGCCACCGGCATGGACCTCAACCGCGTGCAGATGCTCATAGCCGCGCTCGAGAAGCGCGCCGGCCTGCGCCTCGACGACCAGGACGTCTTCGCCAGCGTGCAGGGCGGCATAAAGGTCAAGGACCCGGTCATCGACCTGGCCTTCTGCGCCGCGCTCATCAGCTCCGCGCTGGACATACCGCTGCGCCCCGACGAGGCATTCCTCGGCGAGGTCGGCATACTGGCCCAGACCTACCCGGCGCCGCTGCTGGCCCGCCGCCTGACCGAGGCCGCCCGCCTGGGATTCAAGCGCGCCTACGTGCCCCCTTTCAAGGGCGAGAAGCCCAAAGTTCCGCAGCTCGAGATAATTTCAGTGCCCGACGCCTCCGCCCTCAGGGCGGCTCTTGAAAAGGCGACGGCCTCATCCAAAGGAGACAAGAAATGATGATCTGGATATTCCGCGCGGTGGCCCTGCTGGGCACGCCGGTGCTTACCTACTTTCAGATATCCCGCGACCTCAAGGGGATACTGTTCGGCGTGGCCGCGGGCCTGCTGATAATCGGGGTCGAATACGTGCTGGAGAACACCAGCCTGTTCACGCTGATAGTCGGCGTCATAGGCGCCGTCGGCGGCCTGATAATCGCAAAACTGCTGGATTACGCCGTCTTCCAGATGGACAACGACCAGCTCACCCATGTCTGGGTCAAGGCCGCCCCCGTGGCCCGCTACGCGCTGGCGCTGCTGGGCATGATCATAAGCGTGAAGAAGATCCCCGAGCTAGACGAGCTCGACAAGAACATCATCACCGCCGGCCGCAAGCAGGGCCGCGGCATGAAGCTGCTCGATATCAGCGCCATAGTGGACGGCCGCATCATCGACATCTGCGAGACGCGGTTCATCACCGGGCCCGTCGTGGCGCCGCGCTTCGTGGTGCAGGAGCTGCACGCGCTCAGCGAATCCAGGGACCCGATCAAGCGGGCCAAGGGCCGCCGCGGCCTGGATATACTGGCCCGGCTGCAGGAATCCAAGGATGTGCCGTTCCGCGTCATTGACCGCGAGGTGCGGGAGGTGACCGACGTGACCATGAAGCTGGCCCGAGTGGCCTCGGAGCTGGGCGCCAGCATCATCACCACCGACTTCAACGTCAACAAGATCGCCTCGCTGGAGAACGTGACGGTCCTCAATATCAACGACCTCTCCCTCGCCCTCAAGCCCGTGGTGCTGCCCGGCGAGGACATGCAGATCTTCGTCATGAAGGAAGGCAAAGAGAAGGAGCAGGGCGTGGGTTACCTCGACGACGGCACGATGGTAGTGGTAGAGGACGGCCGCGGCGAGATCGGCAAGAAGGTGGAGGTCTCGGTGCAGTCCATTCTGCAGACCTCCCAAGGCCGCATAATTTTCACCAGGATAAAGTCGTCCAAACCCCATCAGGAGCCCCAGGAGGAATAACTTGCCCCGCAAGCCCGCCCTGCCTGCGCCCAGGGCCGCGGTCATACTGGCCGGCGGACGGGGCGAGCGCATGGGCGGCGAAAAGCAGTTCCTGGACCTCGCCGGCAAACCGCTGCTGCTCTGGAGCGTGGAGACTTTCCTGGACAGCGGCCTCTTCGACGAGACCGTCCTGGTTCTCTCCCCTGAAAAAATCAAAAGCGAAGGCGGCCGCTTCCGGGCCATGGGGCTCAAACTGGCGCCGGCGGGCGGCACCCGCATGGAGTCGCTGCGCGCCGGGCTCGCCGCGGTATCGCCGGCGGCGGCCCTGGTGGCGGTGCACGACGGGGCCAGGCCGCTGGTCACGCCGACGCTGATAAAGGAGTGCCTGGCCGCGGCGGCGGAGCACGGCGCCTCCGTGCCGGCCGTGCCGCTCAAGGACACGGTCAAGCGTTCCGACGCGGCGGGGGATTTCGTCAAGGCCACGCTGCCGCGGGCCGAGCTCACGGCGGTACAGACCCCGCAGTGCTACCGGCGCGACGCGCTCGACGCGCTGATGAAGGCCGTGGACGACGGCGGCGACTACACGGACGAGTCACAGCTGCTGGAGCGGGCGGGTCTGCCGGTTAAGCTGGTCAAGTCCGACTATTCCAATATCAAGGTCACCACCCCGGAAGACCTTCTCATAGCGGAGGCCCTTATGAAAACCAAGACCGTTTCCCGTAAGCCGAAGTCCACCCGTTTCGGCTTCGGTTACGACATACACCGCATGGCCGGGGGCAGGCCGCTGATACTCTGCGGCATGAAGGTCCCTCATTCCAAGGGCTTGCTGGGCCACTCAGACGGCGACGTGGTGCTGCACGCGGTCTGCGACGCCGCGCTGGGTTCTATCGCGGCCGGCGAAATAGGCATCTTCTTCCCTCCCACCGACCTGACCATCATGGGCATCTCCAGCGTCGCCATAGCCGAGAAGACCATGGAAGTCCTCGGGAAGCGCGGCGTGAGGATACAGCAGATAGACGCCACCATAGTGGCCGAGGAACCCAAGCTCAGCCCGCATTACGCCGACCTGCGCGCTTCGCTGGCCAAAGTCTTCGGTATGCCGCTGGAGGACGTCAGCGTGAAGGCCAAGAGCCGCGAGGGTCTCGGCGACATAGGCAAAGGCGAGGCCATAGCCTGCTACGCCGCGGTCAGCGTGCTGGCCTGAGGACGCCATGAGTACCGCCGACCTCTACCGTATCTTTTCCGCCGCCGCGCTCGCCGCCCTGCTGGCGGCCTGCGCCCAGCCGCGCCAGGCCGGCGAGGCCGCGCCGCCGTCCGAGCTGGCCGTCACCGTAGAGACCAGGGAATACGCCGTGACCCCGGGCCCCGACCAGGAGCGCGAGGACGCCTTCATGGCCGTGCTGGACGCCGCTGGCAGTCAGGCCGCTTCTGGCGCCGGGATGGACACCGGCTTCAGCTACACGCTCAAGCCCGCCGGCGCCATATATCCGTTCTCGAAAGTGGAGATAGGCTGCCGCGTGCGCGGCCGCTACTCCGCCGGCAAAGGCAAGGGCGCCTGCTCCGAATTCTTCTCGGTGCTTGACGCGAAACTTAAGACCGAAGGTTTAGGCCAATGAACATATACAACACGCTTACCCGCCGGAAAGAGGCGTTCAAGCCGATAAAAGAAGGAGAGGCCGGCATCTATACCTGCGGCCCCACCGTCTATAACTACGCCCATATCGGCAATATGCGCACCTTCATCACCGAGGACCTGCAGGTGCGCGCGCTGCGCTTCCTGGGTTGGAAGGTCAAGCGCGTCATGAACATCACTGACGTGGGGCACCTGGTCTCCGACGCCGACACCGGCGAGGATAAGATGGAGCAGGGCGCCCGCCGCGAGGGCAAGAGCGCCTGGGACATCGCCAAATTCTATACCGAGGAGTTCTTCAAGGACTTCAAGTCTCTCAATTGCGCCGACCCTGACGTCACCTGCCGCGCCACCGATTACATAAAAGAGATGATAGACCTCGGCCTGACGCTGGAGAAAAAGGGGTACACCTACCGCATAGACGGCGACGGTATATATTTCGACACCTCCAAATTCCCCGATTACGGCAAGCTGGCCGGTAAAAGCCATATCGAGGGCATACAGGAAGGCGCGCGCATAGAGGCCAACGAGGGCAAGCGCAATCCTACCGATTTCGCCGTCTGGAAATTCTCCGCGTCCGGAGAGAAGCGCCAGATGGAATGGGATTCGCCGTGGGGGAAAGGTTTTCCCGGCTGGCACATGGAGTGCTCGGCCATGGCGATGAAGCACCTGGGCGAGACCATCGATATGCACTGGGGCGGCGAGGACCATGTCGCCATCCACCACACCAACGAGATCGCCCAGAGTGAGGCCGCCACCGGCAAGCCCTTCGCCAATTACTGGCTGCACGCCCGCTTCCTGGTCACCGGCGACACGGGCAAGATGTCCAAATCCTCCGGCGAGTTCCTCACCACTTCCCTGCTGCCCAAGAAAGGTTACGACCCGCTGGCCTACCGCTACTACTGCCTGCAGACCCATTACCGCAAACAGCTCGAATTCACCTGGGAGGGCCTCGACGCCGCCGCCAAGGGGCTTGAGCGCCTGCGCGAAGCCGCTCGCCGGCTCGGGGACACCATGCAGCATGGTGTCCCCGATAAATATCTTTCCGATTTCAAGGCCGCCCTCGAGGACGATCTCAATATCCCGCAGGCGCTGGCCTGCGCCTGGGAAGCCGCCCGCGACGAGGCCTTGTCCGCCGGCGAGCGGCTAGCCTTCCTCAGGGAAGCCGACAAGGTGCTGGGCCTGGACCTTTTCGCCGCGCCCAAAGCCGAGGCGGAACTGGAGCCGGAACTGATGGCTCTGGTGGAAGCGCGCGCCGCCGCCCGCAAGGTCAAGGATTTCAAGCGTTCTGACGAGCTCCGCGCCGAACTGGCCGCCAAAGGAGTGCTCGTAGAGGACACCTCCGGCGGCCAGAAGTGGAAGCGCAAGCCGAGTTGAAAAGGGTTTCCCGGCTTTGCTAGAATAGAATGTAGTTCTGACGCGGGCGTGGTTCAATGGTAGAACGGGACCTTGCCAAGGTTCAGACGAGGGTTCGATTCCCTTCGCCCGCTCCAAAAATTTAAAAACCGGCTTTTAAAGCCGGTTTTTTATTTGCAGCGGGTAAATAACGTTCCGGGGATCAGAAGATCTCGTTGGTGAGGCAGTGGACGGAGCCGCCGGCGTACTTGAAGCTGGTCAGGGGGGAGACGTAGCGCTCGATGCCCATTTTCTTAAGGCGCTCCTCCACGCCGGGCGTGGAAAAGCGGCTGGAGTTCACCATCACCCCCGGGGCCACCAGCGCGTTGACGGCGTAATCGCCCAGCGTGTCGCCGCTGCCGGTGGAGTCCTGCGCGGTGATCTCGATCACCGGGACACCGAGTTCCCGGAGCTTCGCCATGCTCTTGGGTTTAAGGCTCTCCGAAGCCACGATCAGCGCTGCCAGGCGGTTGTCCGCCGAGACCACCGGGGTGAACACGGTGTCGAGGTGGTAGCCTTCCGATTCCAGCAGGGTGTAATGGTCGGGGCGCACGATGTCGCGCACGAAGTCGTGGCCCTTCCTGGTCGAGCGCGAGAGCCCGCCGAAATAGTAACTGCCGCCCTCGGTCATGAGGAAGTTAATGTCCCCGCCCTCCAGGAAGGAATCCTTCGGCGGGGTGATCACGGTCTTGTTGAGGTTGCCGGAGATCAGCCGGGTGTGGAACTCTCCCTCGGTTATGCGGTCCTTCACGCTGAAGCGGCCCTTGATCCAGATGCTGCGGAAGATCATCCCGCCGTCGCGGATGAAGACGGCGTCGTGGTAGAGGCTGTCGGGGCGGTTGAGTTCCGCGGGGAAAGGGAAGATGTGCAGGTGGAACCCCGCCAGGAGCAGCGTATCCACGAAATCCAGCCATTCCCGGCGCAGCCGGTCCTGGTCGGGGACTATGCCGCGCTCCCGGGCATAGAGCGTGGCGAAGTTCACGCTGGCCTCGGTCTCGCCTTTGTGCACGGGGTAGCCTTTGTGCCACATGCCCTTGACCTCGGGCGTGACGGGCGGCAGCCCCAATATAATTACTTCACGGTTGTGTTTGTGCGCGTTCATAGTTGCGTTGCCGGGGTGCGGGCGCCGTCCGGCCCGCTCCGGGGCTTTAGTTCTCCGCCAGCTCGGTCACCGGGCCGAAGTCGGAGAGCGGCCGGTCGAACTTCGACTTATCGCCGATTACGAAGATTACGGCCCGCGACGGGTCGAAATATTTTTTGCCCGCTTTCATCGCGCTTTCCGCCGATACGGCGGAGATGTCGGCGACGAAACTGTCCAGGTATCCCGCTTTGAACCCGTATAGCTCCTCCAGGGCGCGCTCGGAGACCAGCTTGTGCGGGGTCGAGAACTTGAAGACGAACGGGTTGACTATCGAGCCTATACTGCGCGACACTTCGTCCGCCGACGGCGGAGCCGAGCCGGCCAGTCCCAGCTGCTTGAGCATTTCAGAGAGGGCCTGTGAATATGTTTCCGGCTTGGTGCCGCAGTAGCTGAACAGGAACCCGCCGTTCTTGCGGCGGGCGTTGGCGGAGTATACCGAGTAGGCGAGGCCGCGGTCGGTCCTCACTTCTCTGAAGAGCCGGGACTGGAAGCCGCCGCCCAGGATGTCCGTCATTACCGAGAGCGGGTAATTATCGGGATTTACGTAGTCCGTCCCTTTCTGCATCACGACCAGGAAGGCCTGCGGCACTTTCTTGTCTATCAGGTACACGCGGCGGCCTTCGATTTCCGGCGCGGGCGGTATCGCGGGGAGCGCCGTCTCCGCGCTCTTCCAGGCGCCGAATTTTACATTGAGCGCGGCCAGCATGGCCTCGCCGGAGGCGAAGTCCCCGCTCACGGCCAGTATCGTGTTGCCGGGCGCGTAGAAGGCCCGGTGGAAAGCGAGCAGGTCCTCTCGCGAGACGGAGCCGACGCTGTCGAGTTCGGGGCGCAGGCCGTAGGGATGGCCCGGCCCGTAGTACATGCGCTTGGCTTCGCGCACGGCGCTTTCGTCGGGCTTGTCGTTGCGGCGCTTGATGACCTCCAGTTCCGCGTCGCGGGCGGTGGCGACCTTTTCCTCTTCGAAGGCCGGGTTCATCAGGATGTCGGAGTAGATGTCCATCACCTTGTCCAGGTCCTTGCTCAGGGCCGTCATGCCGACGCGGGTCTCTTCTGAGAAAGAGTCTCCGGTTATGGAAGCGCCGAGATACTCGAGGGCCTCGTCTATCTCGTCGGCCTTGTAGCGCGCGCTGCCGCCGTCCTTGACCAGGTAGGAGGTCATCTGCGCGATCCCGGCCTTGCCCGGGAGGTCGTGGGCGTTGCCGGCCCCGATGAAAGCCGATATGTGCACTATGGGCAGGGTGTTGTCCCGGAGCAGATAGACGGTCAGGCCGTTATCCATCACATGGCGTTCCGGCTTGCCGGGCCTGAAATCCAGGGCGCCGAACCTGGACAGTACGGGGTGCTCGGCGAAGGAAAAGGATGCGGTCATAATTATGGCTCCTGAGAATAAGATCGCGGAAAATATCCTTTTCATTTCCCGGCCCCTTCGACGGCCGACGGCGGCCTGGTGAGCGACACTATCGTGTAGTTGGAACGTTTCAGGTACGCGGCCGCGGCCGCCGAGACGTCCGCCGGCTTAACTGACTTGAGCCGCTCGAGCAGCGCCCAGTCGTACTTCCAGTCCCCCATTATCCTGTCGCTGTGGGAGATGTTCTTGGCGAAATTAAGGTCGCTCTCCAGGCCCCGGACCATATCGGACTCGTAATTGTTGATTATCTTGTCCATCTCCCATTCTGTCGGGGGCGTCTTCTTTACGGCTTCGAGTTCCTCCCATATCGCGGCCTCGAGCTCGGCGCTGGTATGGGGAGCCTTCGGATAGCCGACCACCAGGAAAAGGGAGGGGTAGCGGCTGCCGGGCAGCGAGTGATGAGAGCCGGCGTAGAGCGCTATACTCTTGCCTTCGACCAGGTTCCTGTAGAACCGGCCGGTCTTGCCGTTGGAAAGCACCTCGCTGAGCATTATAAGCGCCGGGGTATCCGGGTGCGATTCGCCGGGATTATGGAAGCCCATATAGAAAGCGGGCTGGGCGTCGAAAAAGACGTTCACGCGCCTTTCCGCGTTCTGTTCCGGCTCCACCGTGTAGGCGTCCGACGGCAGGTCGCCGCGCTTCCAGCCGCCGAAGTATTTCTCGGTCATCTGCAGCATCACGGAGGCGTCCACGTCGCCCACTATGGCCAGCGTCGCGTTGTTCGGGACGTAGAAGCGCGAGTAGAAATCCTCGGCGTCGGTGCGCGTCAGTTTCTTGAGGTCGTCCATCCAGCCTATCGTCGGGTTGTGATACGGGTGCGCCTTGAAGGCCGCGGCCGAGAGGTTCTCGAAAAGCACGCTGCCGGGCTTGCTCTCGCCCATTCGGAGCTCCTCCATGATTACGCTGCGTTCTTTGTAGAACTCGCGCAGGACCGGGTTCTTGAAGCGGTCCGATTCCATTATCATCCAGGCCTCGGCCCGGTCGGCCGGCAGCGAGACCTGGTATACCGTGTAGTCAACCGCGGTGGCCGCGTTGAGGCCGTGGGCGCCCAGCTTCTCGTAGGTCCCGAAGAATTCGCCGGAGACGGAGAGCTCCCCCGCTTCTTTTTCCAGGGCCGACAGCCTCTTTGTCAGCTCTTCCACCCTGGCCTTGTCGGCGCCGGAGCCTTTGGATTCCTCGCCTATCAGTTCCCGCGCCGCCGCCTCTATCTTTTCCAGGACCTTCTTTTCTTTGGCGTAGTCGCGGGTGTTCATCGTCTCCGTGCCTTTGAAAGCCATGTGCTCGAAGACATGGGCCAGGCCGGTCTTGCCGGAGGGACAGTCCACGTTGCCAACTTTGAAGGTCATCGCGAAAGACACCGTGGGCGCGAATTTCTTTTCCAGCACCAGCACCTTGAGCCCGTTCTTGAGCGTGTAAGAGACCACCGGCGGGTATTTGGGGTCGGTCTCCACGGACGCGCCGAGTTTTTTGAGCGCCTGCAGGTCCGCGGCCTTTGCCGACAGCGGCGCCGCCAGGAGCAGAAGCCCCGGCAGAAGAGCGGAAAGGTTCATCATTTCCTCCATAGACAGGGGACGGTCCGGCTCCCCGCCGTAATTATACCAAGTTAAATATATTCCCCGTGGAGGGGGGGGGGATGGCGCGCGG